>NZ_JAZQPU010000464.1:0-7340 GCF_045628745.1 Pedobacter sp. | reverse complement strand
CCTGAATTTTAGGATGTGACAAAAAATAAGCACCCACTAAATTACCATACCAGGGCCAGTCGTATTCTGTATCTGTGGCGGCATGGATGCCTACAAAGCCTTTTCCAGACTGAATGTATTGCTCAAAAGCCAATTGCTGTTTATCGTTTAACACATCGCCTGTGGTATTCAGAAACACCACTGCAGCATACTGACTTAAATTTTGCTTATTGAAGAGGCTGGCATCTTTGGTGGTATCCACGTCAAAACCATTGGTTTTACCCAATTGCAGCAACGCATTCTTGCCCGCAGTAATGGATTGGTGATAGAATCCACTGGTTTTAAAGAAAACAAGAACTTTGTTTTTTTGTTGGGCCATGCCTGTTATACTGTACATGCTCAACAGCAGAAAGAAAAAGAGAAATAGAGTGCTGCGTTTCATTGTGCTTTGTGTCATAGGTGAAATAGCTGGTCAGGTTTTAATAAATATTCCTTCAAGATAGCATATTTAGCAGGAATTATGGCGAAAAGGATAAAAAAAACCGTGAGCTAATTAGAGGTCTGCTTGTTGATAACTTGTAATGACAGCGCCTCCAATCCACCATGAGTCCAGGGTGAGTCCACCCTTTGTTTGGCATAAGGTGGACTCACCGTGGACTCATGGTGGACTCACTGTGGACTCACCTATATTTGCCCCTAACTGTACCCTAACCCTACACCTTATTTTTACTTACATAAATAATTGTAAATTCGCTTTAAAACATATTTTGTAAATCCTACAGGGCTTAAACAAAATACAACAACAATAGCATATGAAAAAATACCTTCCACTGCTTTCATTGATACTTTTATTATTTGCCTGCAGTACGGCCAATCAGAAAAAACCAAGCGCTGTAAATCCAACCGAATCAAGTGCTAACCTTGAGCTTATCGGTAATGGCACCTGGACGTTGCAAAGTATAGGCAGCAAAAAGGTTGATCCTGCATCACATAAAAATGGCGGACCAACGCTAGAATTGCGTTTAAGTGAATCGAAAGTTTTTGGTAACGGGGGTTGCAACCGTTATTCGGGTAGTATAGCGCTTGAACAAAACAGCATTACCTTTAGCGACCTGATGTCTACCAAAATGGCATGCGAGGCGCTGAGCCTTGAAACTGAATACCTGAGTGCCATTTCGGGCAAAAAGCTGCCTTTACAGGTAAAGGGAGAATACCTTTACCTGGGTAAGGCTGAGCAGCTGCTGACCTTTAAAAAAGCAAAATAAAAAAACAGCCGGGCATTAACAGCGTGCGATTATTTAATTTCAAATTGATAATGCCCGGCTTCAATCGTTAAAGTGTCTGAAACGGCTTTATTTCCCTGGTAAGCGTGCTGACCGTCCTTTAAAGGGAAATACACGGTGGCCGTTGAATTTGCCGGCACCAGCACCTCATAAACAACTTTTTCACCTTTTCTCTTCCATGAAGAAAGAATGGGACCGTAAGGGCCCTCGTGTTCAGCTTCAAAATAGGTTAAACCGCTCACAAAATGAGGCTTAAGCAGCACATGCTTAAAACCGGGATGCTGTTCATCTATCAGTATTCCACCAAGGCCCTTAAAAAACCAGGCACCAATTTCGCCAAACATCATGTGGTTCAGGGAAATGTCTGTTGCGGCTTTGATATCCCAATTTTCATAAAGTGTGGTTGCTCCATTTACAATCCACCAACCCCAGGAAGGGTAGGTATTTTGAACGGCCAATTGGTAGGCTATTTCTTCCTGTCCATTTTCACTTAGCGCATTTAAAATCGCTTTGGCACCTAAAACACCCACGTCAAGGTGCATGCCATCAGCTTTTACCCGCTGTGCGAGATTGGCGGCTACCTTTGTTTTTAAAGAATCTGCTACCAGGCCCCATTGCAGGGCAACACTCAGCTCTGTTTGCAGGCCATTGCCATAAATGCCGGTCTGCGGGTTATAATACTTGTCATTTACTGCCTTTTTAATTTTTTCTGCCAGGGCTGTATAATAGCGCTGGTCGCCCGTTTGGCCAAAGAGCTTCGCTGCCTTTGCCATGATGGTGGCATCAACAAAATAATAAACTGAAGACGTAAATTCTAAAGGAGAGCGCGATTTTACAGGCACCCAATCTCCCCTGCCCCACGAAGTTAAGCCATTAGGACTTCTGCGGGTAATATAATCAACATACTTTTTCATGTTGCCATAGTTGTTTTGCAACAATTGGCTGTCGCCATAAAAAAGGTAGATATTCCACGGAATGATGGCAATGGTGCTGGTCCAGTCGGTTCCATTGTCGGTGCCATAGCCCCAGCCACCAGTAGGAATGATATCCGGCAAAACGCCATTAGGCTGCTGCTCATCACGGTGGTCGGCCATCCACTTTTCATAAATGGTGAGGGCATCGAAGTTATAAAGGCCCGTTTCTATGGCGAAATGACCATCGCCGGTCCAGCCGTTCTTTTCACGTTGCGGACAATCTGTGGGGTAGCCAAATAAATTACTGAGGTATGAATTATTTGTTGCTGCCCACAACTGGTTCAGCAATGGGTTAGAGGATTTTAATTTTCCTGCTACAGGCACATCGCTATGCATAAAATACCCGGTTAGGCTATTTTTAGAGAGCTGCACCGGCACATTGCTGGTTACCTCCACATATTGAAAACCTTTATAGTTAAACTTAGGCATAAAGGTTTCCTTTCCCCTGCCACTTAAAATAAAGATATCGGTTTGAAAAGGATCGCTTTTATCTTTAGGGCGGTAATAAACATCAATATTAGAAAGGTCTAAGCGACCATCGGCCGTTAGGCGTTCCCCATGTTTTAAACGGAGCGTTGTGCCAGCAGCACCTTCTATCGTTAGCTGGCTTACGCCGGCAATATTTCTGCCCAGGTCAAACAGGTAGGTGGTATCATTGATTTTTTTAAGGCTTTGCACCGCTATCGTTTCCACATTTCGGATAGGATGCATCAGTTGACTTACAATTTGTGTAGCAGGAGCTGCACGGAGTCTAGCATTTTTCCACTGCTTGTCATCAAAATTAACCGTATTCCAGCCCTGCTGCTCCAGTCGCCGGTCCTCATGTTCAGCGGTATAGATGCTATTGAAAATAACCGCACCAGAATGTGTTTTCCAGTCCTGCCCAGAGGTGATGACTTCCGTTGTGCCATCTTCATAAGTGAGGCGGAGATCCAGACAAAAAGCAGGGCGAGCCCTCCATGGGGCGGTATCAAAATTCCATACGGCTAAAGATTGCATGTTATACCAACCGTTACCTAATAAAACACCGATGGCATTTTTGCCTTCCTGCAAGGCAGCAGTTACATCATAAGCAACATAAAGGGTGCGCCTGTCGAAACGGGTAAACATGGGGTCGAGTCTGTGGTTCCCCACTTTCTTTCCATTTAAATAAAGCTCATATAAACCCGCAGCGGCTATATAAACTCTTGCAGATTTGATTTTACGAAAAGGCTCAAATACTTTCCTGAAATAGGGTGCAGGGCGATGAATGATGTTGTTGCCGTCGCTGATCCATGTTCCCTGCCAGTTTTCCATGCCCATCATGCCTGTTTCAAAGCTGGACACTGCACTTGTGCTGTTCCTACCCTGATGATCCCAAAGCTCTACCATCCAATAGTATTTGGTGAAAGGCCTCAAGGCATTTCCCTGGTAGGTGATTAAGCTGGTGGCTGCATTGATCTTTTGAGAATCCCAGGAGTTTCCTGTTTTGGCCTTCACCATCGATGAATCATTGCCCACATAAATACGGTAAGCAGTTTGCTTTGCCCCTAATCGCTGGTCATCCATTTTCCATGATAAACGAGGATGGCTAACATCCACCCCAATGGGGCTTATCAAATGCTCACACTGCAGTGCATAAGGCTTTACGATAGCACTAGCATCAGTATAAATGGAAGAAAAAACAAGGAAAAGTATGCAGGAGATAAGAGATGATTTCCACTTCATGATAAATATTTCCCTAAATATGAGAAATATATGCTTCAAAATGAAAACAGCCACCTTTTTAAGGGTGGCTGTTAATGTTGTTTAGAATTTCATCCTTACAAAGGCTTCCATGGCTTCATATTCAGCCAAACCTAAGAGGTTATATTGTTTTGCCGTTTCACTGGTTCTGTGTTCTGCCCTTACCCAGAATTCTCTTTCATCATCGCCAGGGAAAACAGGTTTATCTTTTTGCGACTGGTGTTTGAAGATGGCCATTCTTTTTCTTTCCACTTCTTGTGGCGAAAGTGGTACTGCCATTTCAATTTCATGGATTTCAAATTCATGCCATGCACCGCGGTATAACCAAAACCAGCAGTCTTTAACCCATTCTTCAGTTTCTTTTAAGCGTTTTAAAGCTTGTAAAATGATGTCAAAACATACTTTGTGTGTACCATGCGGATCAGCAAAATCACCGGCAGCAAATACCTGCTGTGGTTTTACTTTATTAAGTAGCTCCATGGTTTGCACAATATCATCTTCATAAGATACATTTTTTTGTGTTTTGCCACGGTCATAGAAAGGCAGGTCCTGGAAATGGATGTTTTCATCTTTCAAACCAGCATATCTTGCACCTGCAGTGGCTTCACCTTTTCTGATGGTCCCTTTAATGGTTCTGATAGGTAGTGTATCTGCCTGGTTAGGTTGTTTGGTTTTAAGAAACTCCCTCATTTCATCGTAAAGCGCTAAAAGCGTTGAAGAATCTATGTTTAAACGTTTATTTAAGTCGATAGAAAATTCAAGGTAGCGTAAAGCTTCATCATCCCACACGGCAGTATTTCCCGAAGTTTGGTAAGCTACATGTACATCATGGCCATGATCTGCCAGTCTGATAAAGGTACCGCCCATGGAAATCACATCATCATCAGGGTGTGGAGAAAAAATAATGGACGATTTTTTAGCAGGCAGCGCTCTTTCCGGGCGTTGGCTATCATCGGCATTAGGCTTACCACCCGGCCAGCCGGTAATGGTATGCTGGATAACGTTAAATACATGGATATTGATGTCGTATACAGGCCCTTTTTGAGTAGCCAGCTGCGACATGCCGTTATTGTTATAATCTTCTTCGGTTAACTTTAAAATTGGTTTCTTTAAAGTTGTAGCCAGCCAGATGACCGCTTTTTTAATCAATTGTTCTGTCCAGATGCAATCTTTTACCAACCATGGCGTATCAAAACGGGTTAATGCTGTGGCAGCATCCTGATCAAGGATAAATTCTACATGATCAGACAACTGTAAATAAGTAGCAGGCACATCGGAAGAGATATTTCCTTCGATTGCTTTTTTAACAATCTCCGATTTCTTTTCGCTCCATGCCATCAGGATAATTTCACGGGCTTTGAAAATAGTACCGATACCCATGGTAATTGCTTTTTCTGGAACATTGGCTTTACCACCAAAGTCTCTGGAAGCATCAATACGGGTTAAATCATCTAAGGTAACCAAGCGAGTACCAGAGTTTGGTGCAGAACCGGGCTCATTGAAACCAATGTGGCCTGTACGACCGATACCTAAAAGCTGAAAGTCAAGCCCGCCAAGTTCACTTATTTTTCTTTCATAGGCAATACAAAAAGCGGCAATGTCATCTTTGGCAAGCGTACCATCGGGAATGTTGATGTTCTCTGGTTTAATGTCAACATGGCTAAACAAATGGTGGTTCATAAACCTCACGTAGCTTTGCTCAGCATCAGGCTGCATTGGGTAATATTCATCTAAATTAAATGTTATTACGTTGTTAAAACTTAAACCTTCTTCTTGATGTAAACGAACTAATTCTGCGTAAACATGAATGGGCGTTGCTCCGGTAGCTAGTCCTAAAATTGCATTTTCACCAGCTTGTTGTTTTTTCTTGATCAACGTTGCAATTCTACCTGCTATGGCTTTAGAAGCCGTAAATTGATCTGCATAGATTCGAACAGGTACCTTTTCAAATCTTGTTTCTTCAAGAAGATTTAATCTTTTCATCTAGTTTTGGTTAATCTTATTATAAAAATAATTGTGAATAGCTATTTAATAGAGATGGTTGTTTATCAATATGGCCTTCTAAGCAGAAGTAATTGTCGGGGGATAAGGTATCCCGGGAAATTTTATCAGGAGATGATGTATGCATACAGTTTGTAATATATGATACACAAATATAATATAATATAAATGTGTGCGCACACATTTATATTATATTTTGGATTTTATTGAATTTGGCGATGGAGTAAAGGGTTAAGAAAAGATGTTTACATCAGGTTGCTCCTCGGTAAAGTAGATGACATTTTCTTTGGTGACTACATCAAGGGGCAGGTATTTAACCTTATTGACTTCCTTTTTAAAGATCAAATGATCTGCAAGGGTATGTAAACCCCAGTAGCCTTGTCCTTTTGGGTTTTGGTTGATCAGGAAACTAATGAAATTATTTGCTAAGAAATGAAGGTTCTTAGGGATAAGATCATAACCAACAAGTTTGATATGGTGGATATTACGCTGCTCGAAATAAGCTGCAATTTTATAGGTTTTAGAGGTAGATACAAATATACCTTTCAAATTGGGGTGCTGCGCTATAATTTGATCCATTTGTATGGTAAAAGCAGCAGCATCTGACCTGATGAATTCGGCTTTGACCAGCTGGTAAGATTGCTGGAAGTTATTTTCTGTAAAATAATCCCTAAAGCCCTGTTCTTTTTTCTCCAGGTGTGCAGAATTGGACAATTCCTCATTAAAATGGGCAATGAGGATTGCACAAGGATCAGGTTGCCCATATTGAATGAGTTTGGCGGCTAAACAGCCACTTTTATAAGAATCCTGTCCGATATAACTCAATGGATCGACTTCGGAAATCTGTGTATTGATGAGCACAAAGGGTATAGCCTGTTCTTTCCACTGCTCAAAAAAAGGAAGTGCTTCGCGGTAAAATATGGGGGATAACAAAATGCCATCCGGGGAGCTGGCTGTGGCAGCAGCAGCTTTTTCTACAAAAGAACTCACCTTATCTGGGTTAAAGAGATAAGTCTGTACCGCTAAGCCATATTGGTTTAAGCTTTTTTCGGCCTCAAGAACACCTGCTGTAGGGCCATACCAATAAGGATCGTACACTTCATCAGGAATTAAAGCTGCAATGCGGTAGGTTTTTTTAGAACCCAAAGCACGGGCCATCATATTAGGTTCATAACCCATCTCTTTGATGATGGTCAGCACTTTCTCCTGCACTTTTGCAGACACTTTTCCCCTGTTATGTAATACGCGGTCTACCGTTCCGGCAGATACTTTGGCCTTTATCGCAATGTCTATAATTCTGATATTTTTGTCTTTCATTCAATTGAGTTGAGGGCAGCGAAATATACGCAATAGTAAACAGAGCTGCTCAACTCTTTTT
>NZ_JAZQPU010000463.1:0-4348 GCF_045628745.1 Pedobacter sp. | reverse complement strand
CATTATATTCTAAAGGAGTTCTTTTTACGGTATCACTGATTCGCTGCGCTGCGGCAAGAAAATCAAACTCTACATCACTCGCTACATTCATGGTTATAAAAATTTATTGATCGCATCCAGGTAAGCATTAGCCGAAGCTTTTACAATATCAGTACTGAAGCCGTAGCCCACATAAAACTTGCCATCATGGGCAATTTTCATGTTCACTTTACTAATGTCATCACTACCTCCATGCATGGCCTGGATGGTGAAATCTTTCAATGTGATAGATTTACCGATGATGCTATCGATAGCTTTGATAGTGGCATTAACCGGACCATTACCTTTAGCCATGGCTTCATGCTCTTCGCCATTGTATTCAAGTCTGATGTTTGCAGTCGGACTCAATGGATCGCCACATAAAACCTGTAGTAAGTTTAATTTATAGCCATTTTTAAAAGAATCAACTTCACCATCGCTCATTAAGTAAAGCAAGTCGTCGTCAGTAATTTCTTTCTTCTCATCTGCCACTACTAAAAAGCGCTCATACACCTGGTCCAGGTTAATGCGATCCGCATTATAGCCTAAGCGCTCTAAATGGTGTTTCAAAGCATGGCGACCACTGCGGGCGGTTAAAATAATGTCTGCCTGGTTGATGCCTACATCTTCAGGATTCATGATTTCGTAGTTCTCCCGGTGTTTCAAAAAGCCATCCTGATGGATGCCAGAGCTGTGAGCAAAAGCATTCTGACCGATAATAGCTTTATTAGGCTGTACTGGCATGCGCATCATGCGGCTTACCATGGCACTAATTTCACTGAAATGTTTAGTGTTCAGGTTGGTGTTTAGGTTTAAGCCCTTATGGGTTTTTAAAATCATGGCCACTTCTTCCAGTGCGGTATTCCCAGCACGTTCACCAATACCGTTGATGGTACATTCAATCTGGCGTGCACCATTTACAATTCCTGCTAAAGTGTTGGCTGTAGCCAAGCCTAAATCGTTATGGCAGTGAACAGAAATTATGGCCTGGTCAATATTTTTCACATGCTCCTTCAAGTAAAGGATTTTAGCGCCATACTGTTCCGGTAGGCAATAGCCATTGGTATCAGGAATGTTGACTACCGTAGCACCGGCAGCAATAACAGCTTCTACCATTTGCGCTAAAAACTGATCGTCTGCACGACCGGCATCCTCGGCATAAAATTCAATATCCTCCACAAATTGCTTTGCATATTTAACAGCATCAACAGCACGCTCCAGAATTGCTTCGCGGGTGCTGTTAAATTTGTATTTAATGTGCATGTCTGAAGAGCCAATCCCTGTATGGATACGTGGTCTTTTGGCATATTTCAAGGCTGCTACGGCAGCATCAATGTCGCCTTTATTAGCTCTTGTTAAAGCGCAGATGATAGGGTATTGTACCGCTTTGGACAATTCCACCACACTTTGAAAATCACCCGGACTTGAAATAGGAAAACCAGCTTCAATTACATCAACACCAAGTGCCTCCAGAGCTTTTGCAATGATTACTTTTTCATCGGTGGCCAACTGGCAACCCGGCACTTGTTCTCCATCACGAAGGGTGGTATCAAATACATAAACTCTATTAGGATCGTGTAACATATTTCTAAGATTAAAGGGTATTTGTAGATTGAGCAATAAATTTTAAAACGAGCTTGCCCATTTCTTTAGTGCCTAAAACTTTATAAGGGTTAATGGTATCATCGGCAATGTCATTGGTGCGGAAACCTTGTTTCAGCACCTGGTCTACGGCATCGATGACTACTTTAGCTTCATCTTTTAAACCAAAGCTGATGTCTAACATCAGGGCTACAGATAAAATAGAAGCTAATGGGTTGGCAAGATCTTTACCGGTAATGTCATGTGCAGAACCGTGGATAGGTTCAAAAAAGCCCGTTCCATCGCCAATAGAGGCTGAGGCAAGCATGCCCATAGAGCCTGCAATTTGTGATGCTTCATCTGTTAAGATATCACCAAAAAGGTTGGCGGTTAACACCACGTCAAAACGTTTAGGATCTTTGATTAGTTGCATCGCTGCATTATCAATAAACATGTGTTCGGTTTCTACCTCAGGATATTGTTTAGCAATTTCCTGTACGGTTTCTCTCCACAGCCTTGAGCTTTCCAATACATTGGCTTTATCAACAGAGCACAGTTTTTTGTTGCGCTGCATAGCTGCCTGATAAGCTTTATGTGCAATTCTTTCTACCTCGTAGCGGTGGTAGATCATCAGGTCTGAAGCTGTGTTTCTGTCTTCAGAGCGTGTTTTCTCTCCGAAATAAACATCACCGGTCAGCTCTCTGAAGAACAGGATATCTGTTCCTTTCAGGATCTGTGGTTTAATGCTGGAGGCGTTCAATAACTCATCAAACAAAAGAATAGGGCGTAAGTTGGCATATAAGCCAAGCTCTTTCCTGATTTTCAATAATCCTTGTTCAGGTCTTACTTTCAGGGAAGGATCGTTGTCGTATTTTGCATGTCCTACTGCGCCAAAAAGGATTGCATCGCTATTTTTTGCTTTCTCTAAAGTTACATCTGGCAATGGATTGCCTGTGCTTTCTATGGCAGCATGGCCCATCAGTGCTTCATCGAAGGTAAACTCATGACCAAAGGCAGCAGCAATTTTTTCTAATACTGCTTTTCCCCATGTCGTTACTTCGGGGCCAATACCATCACCAGGTATAACTAATATATTTTTTTTCATCAGTATTTAAATGTTTTATAGGTTATGAAGCTATCATCAGCTTGTTTTAATTGCTTTTAATTGGTCAGCTAATGATGGTTTCATGTTGTAATTTCCTGTTCTAATTGGTGTATAAGGGTAGTGGCATTGCCATTATTTAAACCCAGCCGGTATTGAATGCATTGTGGTAAACGGTTTTCAAAATGCCCTACATAAATTAAGGATCTATTTGAGGTACACAGCACATCTACCAAATGGTTAAATAACCTGGTCTGTTGCTGATCTAAACCCTGGCAAGGTTCATCTAAGATCAGTAGCGGAGGGTTTTTAATAATTGCTCTCGCTAAAAATGCCAGTCGCTGTTTACCTAAAGGCAGCTGGCTTAACAAAGTATGTTGCTGGCCAGTCAGCTCAAAAAGTTCCATTAGCTGGTTTACCTTTTCTGTTTGCCCCTCACTCACCTTCCTGAATAAACCGGCAGTATCAAAAAAGCCAGAGGCAATGGTTTGAAACACAGTAGAGGAGGGCTCAAAATACCATTGTAATTCTGGAGAGATAAAACCGATGCGGGATTTAATATCCCAGATGCTTTCACCAGTGCCACGTTTTCTGCCAAATAAATGAATGTCGTTGGCATAGGCTTGTGGATTATCACCAGTAATTAAACTCAATAGGGTGGATTTACCCGAACCGTTGTGTCCATGTAAAAGCCATTTCTCCCCCTTGTTGACGGTCCAGGTAATGTTATTCAAAACCTGCTTGTCGCCATATTTTATATGTACTCCTTTTAATTCAACTAATGGTTGCTGAAGTTGGAAGGGCGTTTGTTCTTCATTTTCTAAAACGGAACTATTTAAAAAGTCCGGTAAAGTGATTTCGGTGTTCAGCGGGGTAACCAATTCTTCTTCACGCGAAGTGGAACTGCTGAATTTGCCATTTTCTAGTTTAGCAAAATGGCTAATGGCCTCCGGAATTACCCCATCATTGCTGACCAAGAGCAGGGTCGTGCCTTTGGTACAGGCTTCATTGATCAACGTATTCAAATTCTGACGTGTTTGAACGTCTAAACCCGTATAAGGATTGTCAAGAATTAACAATGTTGGCTGCAACAACAAAGCTTTTGTAAGCTGCAGTTTTTTATGTTCGCCACTGGACAACTGTATAAGTGCTGCATCCTTGCGATGTAAAAGATCAAGGGCCAGTAAGATGGCTACACCATCCTGTTCGTCCTTGCCTAATTTATGGCAAAAGAGGCTTATTTCTTCCCAAACGGTATTGCAATCTTCTGCTTCAGTGCTGTTATAGCGTTGTTGGTAGTAAAAGTTAGCCGTACCACTTTTATCTTTAAAAGGAAACCATTGGGCCACATATAAATGTTGCACCTGCTGTTGCGCAGCATATTTAGCAATAAGCTTTGCCAATGATGTTTTTCCGCTGCCGCTGGCACCTGTCAATAACCATTGCTCACCTTTGTTGATGGTCCAGTATAGTCCCTCCCAAACCACCATTCTGTGGAATTTTAAGCTGAGGTTTTCTATATGGATTAAAGGTGCAGACATAAGTTTAGGCGGTTTTCTTTTCGAAAGTTTCTATAGCTTCTTTCTGGTTTAAAATAAAGTCGATGTCGTCATAACCATTCAATAAGCAAGACTTTTTGTAGGGGTT
>NZ_JAZQPU010000462.1:0-3872 GCF_045628745.1 Pedobacter sp. | reverse complement strand
ATCCTGATAAGTAAGCTTTACATTTGTTTCCATGCCCCTGCTGTCCATGTGGCCGGGCGAATTGATGAACATAAAGCTGTCTGCCTGCTGCTCCATCATTAAAGGATTATTCAGGAAAGTATAGAAAAAGAGGTGGTTAATGCTAAAGGCAACCTGGTCGTTGAATAAGGCGGTGCGGTAATTGATATCCCAGTTTAAGCCATAGCTTCTTTCCAGCTTATTGGTAGCAGCAGAAATGGGGAGCACGTTTTGGTATTGGATCCGTTCACTATCCTCCGTAAAAAGGGTAGGGGTTTTATAACCCAGGCCTCCGCCAATTCTGGAATTCCACTTCTCACTCAACTTAAATAAGGCAGAAACCCTTGGCAATAAAGCGAAACCATAGTCGGCCACATAATCACCCCTTAAACCTGCTTCCAGTTCAAGCCATTCAGCAGCATGAATATTGTTTTGTATAAATGCCCCAAAGGTGGTTTGGTTATAGTTTCTCAAAGGTACCGCTGTTTGCTCATTTTCCTTGAACTGGTCTGTCCACAAGTTTAACCCGGCAACCCATTCTGTGTGCTTATTATTGGTAGAAAAGCTAGCCTCAGAAAAAGTACCATATTGACTTCCATCAAAAAGATAACCTGGTATCGATATTTTCCGGTTAAAATAACTTAAGCTGTTGCGGATGTTAATTTCTGAATGTTCGCCTATTTTGCGATTGAACGAGAATTGGCTGGATACACGGTCAGAGTTATTACGCTCAAAAAAGCTATGGGTAGCATCACCATTACCTTTTATATATTGAAGGTCGCCACCTGTGCGATCTTCTGTACTGCTATTGATGCCGAAGTTTAAGGAAGTTTTATCATTTAAATAAAGGAAGAATTTTGGATTAAAGGTGTATCTTGTAAACTGAGGGATGGCGGTAAAATCTACATCTCCTGGGGCGTAAGCATTGTTACTGTTTCGGGCAGCATAAACGGTTAAGCCCACTTTTCCATAACGCTCACCGTAAAAGCCGTTGAGGTCTAAGCCTCCGCCAGAAGTGCCATTGAGGTGCAGCCTGAGTTCGCGTTCATCTTTCGGTGTTTTACTGATCAGGTTAACCAGGCCTGCAATGGCACCACCACCATAAAGTGTAGAAGAAGAACCTTTAATCACTTCCACCTGCTTTAAATCTAAAGGGGGCGTTTGCAGTAAGCCTAGTCCGCTTGCCGCCCCTGAATAAAGGGGGAAACCATCTTTTAAAATCTGCGTATAGCGACCATCGAGTCCCTGAATACGGATGGAAGCATTAGCACTGGTGGCAGAAGTTTGTTGGGTTTGTATGCCGGTACTTTCCGTCAGCACCATGCGGATATCACCAGGTTTCATGTTCCCTTTTTCGTCAAGTTCCTCACCGGCAATGACTTCAATACGGGTAGGGATGTTGGCTATAGTCCGGCTGCTGCGGGTTGAAGAAACAACTACCTCATCCAGTTCATTATCGGCCGCCAGTTCTAATAAAACAAGTAAGGGCGTTGTATTGGCAAGAGGGAAAGTCAGGCTGTTGGTTTTTGTAGCATAGCCCACATAACGGTATTCAAAGGTATGGGTGCCATTGGAGATAGTAGTAAACGTAACCTGGCCGTTTGCATCACTCGATGCAGAAAGGTTGAGGTCAGTTATCATTACGGTTGCACCTAAAAGGGGCTCCTTAGATTTTGCATCTTTTAAAATGATGGTTAGGTTGTTTTGTGCAAAAGCAGCTGCATAAAAGGCCATTGCAACAAAAAGTAACAAGTATCTTTTCATTAAATAGGTATTAGCCCATTAAAGGGCATGGAGGAAAGAATAATTAGAATATTAAAAAGATGTTAAGCAAATTTAGGGGGTTGCCATACAGAAGGGCTCATCTGTGTTGGAACGCGGGAATCACTCCTTGAAAAAATGCGCTGCATGGGTTGAAAGCTATGCAGAGCAGGCAATTCCTGTGGAAGTACCGTGGATATTGGGCAATGTGCACAATGGCAAAAAGGGCTGCAAACTTCGATGTGGTTTTTGCTATTCATGGCATCATTATCCTCACAGAGGTCAAGCCCCGTTAGGAAAATCATGATGGTCATGAAAATAGCAAATGCTTTCATAGGGGTAAATATAGCAATCATCTTTCTAAATATGCCATACAATGCACTGCTGCTATTTTTAAAGGAATAGCTATATTGGGCCATCACTTAGAAAAACATTCTTTACACTCAGAATTCCCTTCATTGAAAACATATAAACAACGATTGCTGCAAGTAAAACAAGCTCAGGATTTACAAGAATTATTGCCTGCTTTATGGAATTACATTTCCTTTCCCATTAGGTTACCTAACAGGCCTCATCAAAAAGACCTGTTGGAGCAAGCAGTTCATTTCAGCATGCAGGCTCCAGACCCTTATTTCGCAAAAGGGGAATTGACTTTTAACGGTTATATCTGGGGAAACGGAAAAAAGAAAATTTACCTTAGTCACGGCTGGAGTAGTAAAGCGACAGATTTTACTGAAATCATTACTGCTTTAATAGCATTGGATGATGTGCAGGTTATTGCTTTCGATGCCTTAGGCAATGGAAGTTCTGAAGGTGAACTGAGCAACCTGATGTTATATGTTAAGCCGCTGGAAGCCATCATCAATACCTATGGCATGCCTGATATCCTGATCGGCCATTCTTTAGGTGTCATGGCAAATATTGTTGCCCTCAAAGAATTTCAAACGCAGCCAGCACTTTTAATCAGTATTACCCCCGTTGTAGAACTGAAACAAAACTTTACAGGTATGATGAACCATGCCGAAGTATCGCCAGAAAACCAGGCGATCTGGTTTAATGCTTTTCATGAATTCTATAAATTTCCGGTCAGCTATTTCGACATCAAATCACTTTATTCGCCGCAGGCAGCTATAAAACACATCGTTTTTTATGATCAGGATGATGAATTATTGCCTTATGTACAGCTGGCAGAATTCCTGCAGCAACAGCCAGAAATTATAACCAAAGAATTTAACGGTGCAGGGCATTATAAGATTTTGAAGGAGCAAGCGTTAATTGAGGCTATTAAAGAAGTTATTTTTGAAGGTTAATGTTTTTATTTATCTTCATAATGTCCGTAAGCCGAGAGTACCAATACGGTTACTCTTTCCTCTATAATTTGATAGATTAATCGATGCTTTTAGTTGATCCTTCTTGAATATAAGCCAGAAAGGTTGTGTTTTTTTATTTGGGGTTTACCAGTTCCAGTCCGCGGGTGAGCTATAAGCTCATCCAAAAGTTGCACTAATTTCTGGTAAGCTTGTTTTTCAGATTTCTTTAATTTGGATATATCTTCTTTTGCATTTTCGGTGAAGTCCAAATGCCAGCTCATAAAGAATCAAGAAATTGTTTTAGTTCTTCTTTACCTTTTACAGTTGTAACTTTGCCTTCTTTAGCTTGTTGGATAGATAGTTCGATTCTGGCAAGCATTTCAGGGGTGAAATATAAATCATCTTTCGATATTGGCGTAATAGCATAGGCTTTATTTTTACCTCTTTGCACTATAATTTGTTCGCCATTATCTGCACGATCCATGTACTCTGCTTGTTTTTCTCTAAATTCCCTGCTGCTAATAATTAACATCATTTAAATATTAAGTGTACCAATGTGGTACAAATATAACAAATAGAACTTTAATAAAACACTTTACCTATACCCCTTGTCATTATAAGAGCACTTCACTCTAATTTTAAATTTTACCTTTATACCATGATGTCAGAACCTAATCATTTAATAAAAGCATCCTCACCATATTTATTACAGCACGCCTATAACCCGGTAAACTGGTATGAATGGGGCGAAGAAGCTTTACAAAAAGCAAAGACAGAAAATAA
>NZ_JAZQPU010000461.1:0-3272 GCF_045628745.1 Pedobacter sp. | reverse complement strand
GCTGTAAAAAAAGCAAGACTTGCTGTGGCTACCTGGGATGGTACGGAAGGGAGATTATATTTCTTCTCTATACCAAATTTGGGCACTATTGGTCAACCCACCCATACCTTAAGAGGCTTTTCTCAAATTGTTGACCTGGTCTATAAATATTAAACATCATTAGCTTCCTGCCTAAGCTAGGCAGGAATGCTTTACCATTTTTTAAAATTAAAATATGAAATTTAACCATCAAAAAATGAAGTTCCTAACCAAGACCCTCGTGGTTTTTGCTTGTGCAGCTTCTTCAGCTATTTCAGTAAACGGACAACAAGCCGGGAAATATAAAATTACGGGCGATATACAAGGCCTTAGCGATGCTAAAATTTACTTAAGCACCTGGATCAAGGGCAAAGAGGTAAAAGATTCTGTACTGAGCAAACAGGGCCATTTTGAATTTAATGGAACAGCACCCGGTACATTACTTTATTCCGTAGGCTTGGCTAAGCAGAAATATGTAAATTTATTTGTACAGCCCAGTGAAAAGATTACCTTAAAAGGCTCTTTAGATAATTTAAAGCAAATTGAGATTAAAGGTGCAGCCGAAAATCCGGTATGGCAAGAATGGGGCACTGCCTGGTCAGGCTTGACTGCCCGTGCTGGTGTGCTCTATAAAAAGTCAGATAGTCTCGGTAAAGATGGCGACCGCACTGAAGTAACTAAAGGTTTCGATAAGCTGAATCAAGATTTGATAGAAACTGTAGAGGCATTTGTTAAAAAATATCCGTCATCTGCAGTGATGCCTTTTATCATCACAGATCGTTTTGTTAACTATCCCAATCCAGAAAAAGCAGCAAGTACCTATGCCGCATTAAGCGATAAAGCTAAAAACTCTTTATACGGTAAAGAATTGGGTGCATCGCTCCTGATCAGTGCAAAAACAAAAATTGGTGTTAAACCAAGTTTTACCTTGCCAGATGTTAATGGCAAAGCTATTTCTTTAGCTTCCTTGAAAGGTAAAGTTGTGCTGGTTGACTTTTGGGCAAGCTGGTGTGGACCTTGTCGCAAGGAAAACCCTAATTTAGTAAAAGCTTACGAGAAGTATAAAAGCAAGGGATTTGAGATTATCGGTGTATCTTTAGATAATAAAAAAAATGCCTGGGAAAGTGCCATTAAAGCTGATCAACTGGCTTGGCTGCATGTTTCTGACCTTAAAGGCTGGAACAGTGAGCTGGCTGCCGAATATGGTATTAAAAGTATCCCGACCAGCTTTTTAGTAGATGCAGAAGGAACGATCATTGCCAAAGATTTACGTGGCGAGGACTTGGAGAAAAAGTTAGCTACGCTATTTAAATAGGCTAACTACTGTTTTGAAATTCGCTAAAGCTTTATTTAGCGCATGGTAAACAGGTAAAATGCTTGTTTTACATACAAGGATCTTTCTACCCTTGGAAATATCTAATTCAAAATAAACGGGTAAAACGAGCCGTTTATAGATAACTTATTAAAGCCTAAAATTTTGCTAAAGAAACGGGGACAATGAAAATTGTTCCCGTTTCTTGTTTAAAGAAGGTTAATGGATGGTTAGGTGACAGGTTGTAATGACAGCGCATCCAGTGTACCATGAGTCCACAGTGAGTCCACCCTTTGTTTGGCTAAACGTGGACCCACCGTGGACCCATGGTGGACTCATTGTGGACTCACCCATACTGAGCATACAGCCGACCCCTAATTTTAATTTTCTATTAAGGCTATTTAAGATTTCAGTTCTTGTGTGGCACAGAAGAGCTGACATTAGTTTCATCATCGACATTATTGCTAAGCAGAATTATAGCTATTGTCTTTAACAGTTATGTAAAAATTAGGATATGGAAAAAAAATGCTGAATCTTTGCGCCTCTTAAAAATAACACCATTAATGACAAAATCAAAAAACTTTTATTTAATCTTGATTTTAGGATCTCTGGCTGCGCTGGGACCCTTTTCTATAGATATGTATTTACCCGGCTTCGACGCTATTGCTAAAGACCTAAACACAACTGTACCAAAGGTTTCGCTATCCTTGTCGGGATTTTTCATTGGGATCTCTTTCGGACAATTACTTTACGGTCCTTTGCTTGATAAATTTGGCCGTAAAAAACCTTTGTATATTGGTTTATTGCTTTACATATTGGCTTCTTTAGGCTGTTTGGCTGTAAAGGATATCAACCAGTTAATTGTATTGCGATTTATTCAAGCTATAGGAAGTTGTGCCACCGCTGTGGCATCAGTAGCCATGGTTCGTGATTTGTTTGCCGTTAAAGATAGTCCGAAGGTTTTTGCCTCCCTGATGCTGGTTATTGCCGTATCGCCGATGTTGGCTCCTACAGCAGGTGGTTATTTAATTACGAGCCTTGGCTGGCAATCGGTATTTGTGTTTTTAGCTTTCATGGGTTTGCTATTATTACTTTCCTCCTATTTCTTTTTACCAGAGAGTTATCAACCAGATCCTACCTATTCTTTAAAACCAGGGCCGATGTTACAGAAGTTTTCAAGTGTACTTGTGGAACCTCAGTTTTACACTTACGGCTTAATCACTTCCCTATCTTTTGCAGGTTTATTTACCTATGTATCGGCCTCACCCATGATCTTCATGAATTTATATGGGGTGAGTAAAACAGGTTACGGTTGGATCTTTGCTCTTTTATCACTTGCTTTTATTGGCTCTAGTCAGGTAAACAGCCTGATTCTTCGCTGGCATAGCAGCAAGAAAATTGTCACCTGGGCATTAATTGCTCAAGGGATATTTAGCTTTTTGTTTCTACTTGCAGCAGTTAATAATATGCTTAACCTTTATAGCACCATTGCTTTTATTGCTTTATTTTTAGTTTGCTTAGGGCTAATCAATCCAAATGCTGCGGCCTTGTCTCTTGCTCCTTTTACGAAAAATGCAGGTAGTGCTTCTGCTTTAATGGGCGCTTTGCAAATGGGTTTAGGTGCCTTGGCATCCTTCGCTGTGAGCTTCTTCCCGGAACAATCGGTGTTGCCAATGCCATTGATTATGACGGTTGCCGTGTTTATTGCACTTTTAGTGCTGTTAAAAGGAAGTAAAGTAGTAGTGAAACGAACAATTTAGTTGTTCGTTATCAGGAGTTTGTGGGTTTTTGATGGTCTAGAGGCTATTTATTTAAAATTATACGCAGGATTTTTAAATGTAAATCATATATTTGCATCACAATAAACGGAAACGTTTAGTGTAAAGTTCTGAAAAGGACTTTGATTCCGTAGCTCAGCTGGTAGAGCATTACACTTTTAATG
>NZ_JAZQPU010000460.1:0-2012 GCF_045628745.1 Pedobacter sp. | reverse complement strand
ATAATATAAGGATGGGGATTATGGTTTATCCCACCATACCCTTGCATTCAGGTCATCACTACCACCATATGGAAATGCAGCAACCGCAGCATTATAGTTGTCGGTGTTGTTTGCACGTTCCTGAGTTGGATAACCTTCTCTTCTTGGAATCTGGATGCCGTTATTAGCTGGCGCCGGACTTAAAGCAGGATATCCTGTTCTTCTCCATTCTGCCCAGCCTTCATAGCCATGCATAAATAAATGTACCCAACGTTGTGTACCTATTTGCTCTAAAGCCCTGGTTGGATTATATTGCACACTTGCATTGAGCAAATAAGCAGCTACACCCGAGGCATCGTTTTTATTCCATTGACGGATAGATTGCTCTATTGCTAAGTCATAGTTAGCTTTGGCAGCTACATCACCTGCTTCTGTAGTCCAGCCTCTTTTAGCTGCTTCCGCTTTGGCAAATAAAGCCTGTGCATACGTTACAAGATACACTGGTGAATTCTGCTGACGAATAGCATCGCCCAAAAGGGAGAAATTATTAATGATCACTGTAGTGGCACTAGGCAAACCATAGGGTAAACCTACGTAGTCACCAGCCGTATTTTTATTGGCAAAAACAGGCAATCTAGGATCATTTAAAGGTTTCATATAATCAACAATAGGTTGACTTACGGCAAACCAGTTTCTTCCTAAACGGGTAAAAGAATTATACCAGTAGTTTTCATTTTTTTGTTCAGCAAGATGCGGATAAGCTAAGTTATCTGTATTTGCAGTCATGATGCCATTGGCAAGGGCTTTGTTAAACTCCAGCTTTGCAGTGGCCTCATCTACTTTCGACAAGCGTAGAGCCATCAATAAGTGAATGGTATTGCCGAGTTTTTTCCACTTCGCCACATCACCACCATAAACGATATCATTTTTAAGGTTACCAGTTACTATGGTCGCATTTGCTTCGTCAAGTAAAACGAAAAGGCTTTTATAAATGCTATGCTGCGTATCGTATTTAGGATTGAAGTTAGTGCTGCCTTTCAATGCTTCGCTATATGGCAAATCGCCCCAGCGGTCTGTCATGGTCCACATAAAATAGGCTTTTAGAATTTTAGCAACGGCAATTTGATTGGCTACAGGTCCTTCACTGGCATTCAATTCCGAATTAGTAATAACGTTCTCTAAATTAATCAAGGGACCGTAATACATGCTGTAAAAGTTGAAATTGGTAGTTACATACCTGGAGTTATCTGTAAAAGAAGTATTGGACAAATATTGTGGGTAATGCACACCAAAAGGTGACGAGCTGATATCTGGCAAATACATTTCTGCATTGGCAATCAACTGGGTTCCAGAAGCTGTTGTAGGGTTATTTGGATCTGTATTGATAGATTCATCAAATTTCTTACAACTACTCAATACCACTATAGTAATTAAAAACAGGTATAAAGATTGATATGTTTTGTTCATTGTCGTCGTTATTAAAATGTAAAATTTAAGTTAACACCATAGGAGCGTACAGTTTGTAATTCGCCTTTTTCAATCCAGCTGATGTCGGCTCTACCAGAAGAAAGCTCTGAAGGATCTAAACCTTTAGGTGCTTTTTGCCAGATCATAAATGGATTGCGGGCAATTAAGGATACTTTGATAGACTTAAATGGTGTTTTATTCAAAAGGCTGGCATCAAAAGCATAACCTATACTCATTTCACGCATTTTGACGTAAGAAGCATCGTAAACCCACTCGTCATAAATACGTGTGCCTAAATTGGTTCTGTAGTAAGTTCTGGCATCAACAAAGGCTGTAACTTCTTCGCCTGTAGCAGCAGAGATTCCGTTGATTTTTACCCCACCACCATCGGCAAGGGGATCTCTTACATTTTTACCATTTTCATTGATGGCAGCTGTTTCTGCAGCCTGGCCAGATTTTACTGCGAGCATTTTACTTAAGCTTAAGAACTGACCACCTTTTTGGAAATCAATCATTGCTGCAATATCGAGTTTCCAAATTTTGAAGTTATTGCGCAAGCCACCCGT
>NZ_JAZQPU010000459.1:0-6404 GCF_045628745.1 Pedobacter sp. | reverse complement strand
TTCCATAGCTTTTTCCAGGTATTCATCCCGTCCTTCCTTAATTCCTTGGATAGTTTCTTCTACAAAAACATCTGGCTGGATGCCTATGCCCTGTAGTTGACCCCCATCATGTTGTTTAACACGCATACCGGTAAACCTGATGGTATATATACTGGTATGCCGTTTTGCGATCCTGACTATTTTGTGCTTTTGCACTAAAGAGCGTTAATAAACAAGATACGGAGAGTAGAAAAAATTTCATCCTTTTTTGAATTAAGAAAGGAAGTTAGGAAAAAAACTTTCCTAAAAAGAATGTTTAACTTATCTTAACAAGTTAAACATCCAGGTATATGATCATGAAAATTTAGTGGGACAGGTATACGCCTTAAGAAGGGAGTTTTAAGCCGGAAATGCCAGTAACTACTTCTTCTTGCTCGTCTTTAGCATTTTTACCTTTTTTCTTTTTCTTTTCGCCACCACGTAATTCCTGCTCTAAGAATTTATCAAATTCAAGCTGGTCATTACCTTTTAATATGTTTCTGATGTTATCATTGCTTTCATTTTGCAATTTATAAAGCTTGTTCATGTCTTCAGGATTAAAGGTTCCTGCCTGTTGCTTTTTAGCAAGGGAAATCTGCTCTTTGGACACATCAAGCATATAATTGTAAATTACATTGCGCTGTGTAGGGTTGAGCTTAATCATTTTAGAAAGACCTTCTATTTTCTTCGTGGCAAGTTCTACAGGTGTAGGCAACTTTTGTGCTTCAACAGAAAACAAAGTTCCTATAACCATGGAAAGCACTAACAGGTATTTTTTCATTTTGAGCTTTTTTAAAGATATTGATGGCGCAATTTATAAAATTATATGCAATAGTTTTTGATCCCGAGGATTTTCAAATTGCAAAAAAAGAATACAAATTGCAAAAAAGGCAATGGCAAAAAAATTAAACCTGGTTGATATGTCTTTTATACAATTCAGCGCAGGCCAGGGCATCACTCAGGGCATCATGGTGATTTAAAGGAATGCGATGCTCTAAACATAAAGTGGCCAGTTTTTTCTTATATATTTTATAAGTACATTGTTTGTTATAAACAGGTTGTTCCAATCCAAAATATTCAAGCGTTTGAGAGAGGCAGCTGAAGTCAAAAGCACCATTATGTGCCACTACGGTTTGGTCATGGATGTAAGGCAAGATCTCTTTCCATACAGCAGAAAAATTTGGCGCATGGCGTGTTCTTTCCGGTGTAATGCCATGTACTTCGATATTGCGATAGAAGTAAAAATTATCTGGTGGACAAACCAGCCTGTTTATGGTTTCTTTAATGATCCCATTTTCAATACGTACTAAACCAACCTGGCAAATGCTCCATCTTTTTCCATGTGCTGTTTCAAAATCAATTGCTGTAAAAGTATTATGCATGGGAAAAATTGGGTATTAAAGGTGATAAATTTAACGAGTCGAAATTACATAATTTATATCGATAACTTAATAGAGGTGTAAACGTATGTAAACTTTCCACCTTGTTCTTTGTTCGTAAAGAACATAAATATGATGCTAATGGGCTCAAATCATTATCAAACAGTTATCGTAACGGGAGCCAGCTCTGGTATTGGTCAGGGAATAGCCATTGCCTTTGGAAAACAGGGCGCCAATGTGGTCGTCAATTATTATGATGACCAGGAGGGTGCTGCTTTTACCTTGTCAGAAGTGGTTAAAGGGGGAGGTAAAGGCTTTATTCACCAGGCCGATGTAGGTAAAGAACAGGAGGTGATAGAAATGTTTGACAAAGCCCTCCGTGAATATAAATCCATCGATGTGCTCATTAATAATGCGGGGATCCAAAAAGACAGCTCCTTTGCCGAAATGACTTTCGACGAATGGAACAAGGTAATAGCAACAAATTTATCAGGGCAGTTTTTGTGTGCCCGCGAAGCCATTAAACATTTCCAGGAGAAAGAGCCAGGACATGCTGAGGGAAAGGCTATCGGCAACATTATCTTCATTAGTTCTGTACATGATATTATTCCATGGGCCGGACATGTTAACTATGCATCCTCCAAAGGAGCTATCTTAATGCTCATGAAATCTTTGGCCCTGGAAATGGCACCAAAGAAAATCAGAATCAATGGTATATCACCTGGAGCAATTGCGACAGACATAAACGCGGAGGTATGGCAGGATGAGGAAAAGAAAAAAGAATTGCTTAAATTGATTCCCTATCAACGGATTGGCCTGCCTGAAGATGTTGCTAAAGTCGCTACCTGGCTGGCTTCACCAGATAGCGATTATATTACAGGCACAACCATATATGTTGATGGGGGCATGACTTTATATCCTGGTTTTGTGGACAATGGTTAATTCTTTATTTTAGGTACCAAAGGAAAAATTAAAAGCTACCCTGGAGCCATCAGGTGCAATGGCTAGTATTTTGACCTGTCCATTTCTAGCATCTAAAAAGGCTTTTTCTATGTCTTCGGCACTGGAAACTTCCCTTCCGTTAATAAGGGCAATGATGGTACCTGGAGGGATGCCGAGCTGTGCAAAAAGTCCAGTTGGTGCCACTTCAGTTACCAGCACCCCATTGTTCAATTGGAAGTGTTCTTTCAATTTCGGTGTTAAAGGAGAAAAACGAGCCCCCAGTTTTTGGTAAATTTCTTTCAGTGACATTGTACTTTGCTCGGCTGCATTGGGCTCTGCTTTTAAGGTAGCCACCGTTTGATTCGACTTGCCTTTGCGTAGATAAGTGATATTCACCTTATCGCCCGGTCCATGTCGGGCTATGCGTTCTGAAAATTCTGATGACGAATTAAGCTGTTGACCGTCTATGCGCTGTATGATATCACCTTCTTTCAATCCGGCAAGCGCAGCAGCACTGTTACTTTGAATTTGCGTAATAAAAACGCCATTAACAGAGCCAGGAGTAATGCCCTGCTGTTTTAAAAAATCATTTTCTACGGCAGGTGAGGGAAAGGAGATACCCAACACCCCACGTTTAACTGCTCCATATTTTTTTAAATCATCTAATATTTTTTTAGCTAGATTTACGGGGATCGCAAAAGCATAACCTGCATAACTTCCCGTTAGGGAAGCAATAGCCGCATTGATCCCAATAAGCTCACCGTTGGTGTTGACCAGCGCACCGCCACTATTGCCTGGATTAATAGCCGCATCTGTTTGAATGAAAGATTCAATTGCTGTATTTCCCTGCTGCGGCGCTCCTTCAGCAGAAGTGTTGATGATGCCAATACTTCTTCCTTTAGCACTCACAATACCCGCGGTAACTGTTGTATTGAGCGAATAGGGGAAACCTACAGCAAGCACCCATTCGCCAACCATCACCGAATCAGAATTGCCTAACTTCACCAGCGGAAAATCCTTACCTTTAATTTTAAGCAGCGCTAAATCAGTGTTGGGGTCCCGGCCTACCAGTTCTGCTACATATTCTCTTCTGTCGGCCAGGATGACCTCTATCTTTGTTGCATTTTCTACCACATGATTATTAGTGGTAATATAGCCATCCTCCGTTAAAATAACCCCCGATCCTGATGACATAGACGGTAGATTGCCACCAAAACCAGGTCCATAAATTCTTTCCAACAGTTTTTGTTGAGGGGAAGTATTGTTGTAAGTGCTTTTGATGTGTACAACGCCGGGTGTGGTTAAACTAGCTGCTATAATAAAATCCAGATCTCCTGCATTTCCTCTTGGCCGATTGGAAATAGCGTAATTTAGCGCATCTTTAGACCGTTGCGACACACCTTCGCCTCCTGTGAGGGGTATGGGTAACCATAGAAGATTGCCTTCGGCATACCATGTTGATGGAAAAGACGACGCTGGGGCTGGGAGTAGTAAGGATGGTGGTGCTAGCGATAGGAAGGAGGCACAGGAGAGGTGGGAGAAAGAAGAAAAGGATAAGCGTGACGCTTCTCGTTCACGTCAACGTTCAAGCAGTCCGGCATTGTCCCGCAGAGGCTCAACCTACTCAACCCAGGCCCTACCACTCTCATTCAACGACCTCCCCTGCCGCGCACAACACCTCATACTGAACCAACTTATGATGCAAAACTCAAAGGATACGGCGGTGCTATTCACTACTTTGCCAAGCCCGGCGGAAGGGACTAGCACGGATGAAAATAGATGCCTACAGTACCTCGGCGACCTTGAGGTATTGGGAAGAGGTGGGGTGCCTATGATGATGGTTCATAGTAATAGCATGACTGTGACTATGAGTCTTTGAGCATTGTGAATAACGCTTAGAGTCGACGGAGCAATGAAGCGGAAGGTCGGGGGAATGGACACGAGAGATGAAGGAGGAGTAGGAGGAAGAAGAAGAAGGGTGAAGAAAAGCAAGCACATAGAAACAGCTTGGATAACAACACACACGAACAACGAAATTTGATAAAGGGGAGGATGATTAGCATGAGCATAAACGAGAGAAATGATACTATGATTTACGCAAGCCGCCTGTCTGTTCAACCAAGGGATTTGTCCCGGGGAGTGATTGCGAGTGTCTCATAGCAGCAAGAAATAGGCACTGATTAATGCAAACTGGTACTCGTAACATGCCATTTGAAGTCCGTACGTCGAATACTCCAGGCCAATGTGTTGTTTCAAGAGACGTGCATCATCACGACCGTGCAGAGTCTTTCCTTCTATGGCGATCTGATCTCGGGTAAGCACGAACTCCAATAGCAAGGATACTATTCCATAACTAGTAGCAAGGTAGTGCAGGAATATAGTCGTCAACACGCCTATCTCGCCTTGATCTCCTCAGACTGGGCTGGCTAGATTCGTACGTCAATCCAGATGAATTCTGTAGCGACGAGCCTTAACCTACTCGAGATGCCGAAATCGCCATTCGTGACCATCCCTGACCGCATATGGCCCCAGAGATGGCACACCAGAACGCTCTCGAAAGTGATGGTGTGTGCTCCTCTACCACCACCCAGATACCAGTTACGGACCTGCTACTTTAGAAGTCCGCTTCCGACCCGTTCGCGCTATGGCGACGCCACCATTTCGAAGCGGCAACTCTGATTCTTTACGCCGACGCCCTGATTCCTAAGACGTTCACGATGACGACACTCGCTACGTCTCTTCCTGGCTGGGCCAAAGCGATGCTATACGCTCCATCCAGTCAGGGCGCCGCCAGCGAGGTATCAGCACGGGAGGTGGTAGCTCGGAAGTTCTTGAGGGAGGAGAAGAGCGGCATGGTGATGCTGTGACTTTGGAACGCGTGGTCAGGTGCGCCACGACGACAGGTCGGCCCCTGAGAAGTTTGTGAGCATGAATGATGAATGTGGAGTGCCTTGGCTTAAGTTGTCTATCGGTAGTTTTTATGTGTGGTAGAAGGCGGTAAAAAAGGGCGGGCTGTTTCTTTCTAAACGCAGAGTCGAAGTGATAGGAAGCAGGGCTGTCGAAGTAACGGACGTGCCGCAGGAGGTCGAGAAGGTGAAGTCGTGCGCTGCGACGCTGCCAACAAGTCATCTCCTCTTCTCCACCCTCCAACTCCCTCGTCATCTTCCTATTCTCCTCCTTCAACTTCCTCGCCTCCACCTCAAAATCCTCAATCCTCCCCTCCTGCCCATCCAATCTCCTATATAATCTTTACAAACGTCCACCGTCCACCGGGAGTTCTCCGGACAGACACATTTCGTCGCATATGAGAATCGAGAATTTTGTTAAGGTGGACAAGGTCTGAAAGCTTCTCAGATTATTGCAGGCAGGTAGATGATCCATATTGATCTTTTTCTTGTGCGTGTAGGGTTAATTTGATCGTCAAAGCCACCAAAATTTAAATTTGAAGCTGCTCAGATCAGGCATCAGACCAGAAGCATATACTACACAAATCCCATTTTATGCTAGCTCCTCGCTGGCTAACTTGTGGTGCGATATTGGGCAGCTTGCAGTCGGCGACTTGTCCAAATTAGGAAAATCTGTCTGTCCGAATCTTGCCTGTCCGGAAACTTCTGAACCTCCACAACCGCAACAACACCACTAGATTCGCCACTTCTGAATTCAAGGAGTTCACTTAGATGAGTTCACACCATGCAGCACAACATTGACGACGAAGGAGACGTGATTTCTACGACTTTCGGAAGGCGCGCTTTCTCGATTCAAGTGGAAAGAGCAGAGCAACAGCGATTGAGAGAGGGGGTCCCCGTATATAGGTAAACCAAAGCAAGAGAGCACGACAGAGAGAAAAGCCTAGCCTTTTTATAGTGGGGCGTTCCCAGCCGTAGCGGAATGCGGGAAAGAGGGATTCATATTTCTTAGAAGTTGGAGGCTTACGCACATCAAGTTGGTGTGGGTGTGGTGTTGTTGGCTTTATGAGACCACCAAGGCACGACTGATGACTAATCCCTTCCACATGACCCTTACCTGCCGTCCAGTAGCTTCAGTCTGACACCGTTAAGGCACAGT
>NZ_JAZQPU010000458.1:0-6010 GCF_045628745.1 Pedobacter sp. | reverse complement strand
CAATTTTTTCCGTTTCTGTCGGACCTTTCTTGGAACAGCCAAAAAGTGTCGCGGAACTAACTGACAATAGAACGATAATGAAATACTTGAAACATTGGTTGTACTGATACGGATGGTTTGGCATAAGAGACAGATTTAAGTGTAATAATGTGCTTATTAATAGAACACTGCTCAACTTCAATCAACCCAAAAAAACTATATTTATAAACTAAATTCATAATTGCGATACCTTTGCCAATAGCTAAAATAAAATGCCCGTTAAATCATGGCCGTCATCTATATAGAGGCGGCTATTGCTTTTTTGCGCAATGTTAGCTCACTGCTTTTTTTTCTATCAATGCAACTAATGAACCATCTTTAGGCACAAAGCCATAAACCAAATCCATATCTAATACCATTCCCACCTCTCTAAAGGATTTTAGCGTGTCTCGCAAATAGTAAAGTTAAAACTTGACAATGATTGATGAAAGTAAAGTTATAGCTTACCTTAATGATTTGATACCAATAGTTTATTTATATACCTTATTTTTGCCCTATGGCCGGCATCTATATCCACATTCCTTTTTGCAAGAAAGCATGCACCTATTGCGACTTTCACTTCACCACCTCCCTGAAATACGCAGAAGAGATGACAGATGCAATCTGCAAAGAGCTTATTCTAAAGAAAAACCGCATTACCGAACAAGTAGGCAGTATCTATTTTGGCGGTGGCACCCCTTCTGTTTTATCCAGCCCCTATTTAGAAAAGATCTTCAATACCCTAACAGACCATTTTTCTATTGCCTCGGATGCCGAGATCACCATGGAAACCAATCCTGATGACCTTGATGCCCGCAAAATTGCAGAACTCAGAAAAATGCCCGTTAACCGTTTCAGTATCGGCACACAATCTTTCTTTGATGAAGATTTACGCTGGATGAACCGTGCACACAATGCAAACGAAGCGGAAGCTTCCATTAAACGCAGTCAGGATGCAGGTTTTGAAAACCTGAGCATCGACCTGATCTATGGCTACCCCCTGCTTACTAACCTGAAATGGGAAGAAAATATCCGTAAAGCACTGAGTTTGCAAATCCCCCATATCTCTGGTTATTCACTAACAGTAGAGCCTAAAACGGTACTCGACAAGCTCATCCAAAAAGGAAAACAAATCCCTTTAAATGACGACCAAAGTGCTGAACAATTTCAGACGCTGATCCAAAAGCTCAGCCTGGGCGGTTTTGAACATTATGAAATATCAAATTACAGCTTACCTGGCAGATATGCTGTTCACAATACCAATTATTGGCGCGGTGTACCTTATTTAGGCATTGGCCCCTCAGCACATGGTTTTGATGGCACCAACAGGCAATTGAATGTGGCTAATAATGCACAGTATTTAGAAAAACTCCTCAATGGTAAACTTGCAGAAACGGTAGAAGAGCTTACGCAGCTCGACCGCTTAAATGAGTACATCATGACCTCTTTACGCACCATGTGGGGCATGGATCTAGACAGGATTAAACATACCTTTGGCAAAACATTTCATGAGGAAATGTTATTTAACCTGAAACCCTTCTTTGAACGCAAGTGGTTACAGCAGCAAAACCAACAGGTCATGCTTACTGCAGAGGGCAAAATGTTTGCAGATTACATAGCCTCAGAATTATTTTTATTAGATAACCATGAAAGATAAAGTTGTTTGGATTACCGGTGCCTCCTCTGGTATTGGCGAAGCGCTCGTTTACCGTTACCACCAGGCGGGTGCAAAACTCATTATTTCTTCCCGTAACCGCGATGAACTCTTTAGGGTTAAAGGAAACTGTAAAAATGCCCTTCATATTCATGTGCTGTCGCTGGATTTAGAACAAAGCCCTACCCTTGCTCAAAAAGCTACTGAAGCCCTAAGGATCTATGGTAAAATCGACATCCTGATTAACTGTGGTGGTGTGAGCCAACGCAGCCTTGCCTTAGAAACCTCAGCAGAAACCGAAGAAAAAATCATGCGCGTAAATTTCTGGGGGACAGTAGCCTTAAGTAAAGCAGTCATTCCGGCAATGATTGCCAATGGTGGCGGCCAGGTGGTTTGCATCAGTAGCTTAGTGGGCAAATTTGGTACGCGTTTCCGCTCTGCTTATTCAGCCTCAAAACATGCCTTACATGGTTATTTTGACTCTTTACGGTCGGAGATTGCAGACCAGAACATCAACATTACCTTAGCATGCCCGGGTTTCATCAAAACGAACGTCAGCATCAACGCATTAACGGCAAGCGGCAGCGCACAAAACACCATGGACGAGTCCATTAAAAATGGCATGGAACCAGCAGCCTGTGCGGCTAAAATCTATCAGGCCGTTAAAGATAGAAAAGAAGAAGTTTACATAGGTGGTAAAGAAGTGAAAGGTGTGCTTTTCAAAAGACTTTTCCCCTTAAAGTTCTCTAAATACATGAGAACTGCAAAAGTGACTTAGCGGCGGGTTTATGTCAGGCTAATTCCATTTGTAAGATCCCTGCACAGCTACATTAACAATTTTCCATAATTTTGTAGGACTAATTTAATAGCATGGCGTTTGATCTTTCACCTATAGATACAGTAGATCATATTTCAAAAGCAGATTTTGAAAGGTTCTACTTAAATCCAAGAAAACCGTTAGTCATCAAAAACCTCTCAAAAGACTGGCCCGCTTACGAAAAATGGACCATGGATTATGTAAAAGAAGTTGTTGGCGACCAAACGGTTCCTCTTTATGACAGTGGTAAAGCAGACCCCTCCAAACCCATCAATGCGGCAGCGGCAGAAATGAAGTTTGCCGACTATATAGACCTCATCAAAGAAACACCCACAGATTTAAGAATATTCCTGTTCGATCCTATGAAACAGGCCCCCCAACTGCTTGAAGATTACAGAGCGCCAAAAAGTTTAATGGGTGGTTTCCTGGATAATTATCCTAACATGTTTTTTGGCGGTAAAGGTTCTGTTACCTTTTTACATTTCGATATTGACCTCGCCCATATCTTCCATACTCACTTTAACGGTAGAAAACACGTCATCCTCTTTGAAAATAAATGGAAAGAAAGACTTTATCAAATTCCTTTTGCCACCTATGCACTGGAAGATTATGATGTGGAAAATCCAGATTTTGAGAAGTTCCCGGCTTTAAAAGGCGTACAGGGCACGGAAGCATTTTTAGAACATGGCGACACTTTATTTATGCCTACAGGTTATTGGCATTGGATGAAATATTTAGATGGCTCTTTCTCCATCAGCTTAAGGGCATGGGATAAATCATGGGCCGTAAAAGCCAAAAGTTTGTATAACCTAACCCTGCAAAGAAAATTTGACGACTTTATGAAAGGCAATTTCAGGGAAAAATACATGTCGTGGAAAGAGCAGCTGGCTATTAAAAGAGCTAACAAAGCTATAAATATGACATCAGTTTTAAAATAGTTCATTTTCAAACTTTTACCTTCGTTAATTCGTTATAAAAATGATATGAGGGGTTTTCAATTTTCAAACTATATTCCAGACGATGCACCTAAAGGGGGTTTTGAAGAATTGCTTAAACTGTTTACGCAATTACTCAATTATACCGCTGGTGATGCTGGTGAAACACTGGCCTGGATGAATGAGCTGGATAAACAATATAAGTTTACCAACAATGAATACGGTATGGGTAATTTTATTGATGAGCTGAAAGAAAAAGGCTATATCAAAGAAAACCCGCAGGACGGGCAGTTCGAAATTACCGGAAAAACAGAACAAACCATACGCCAGTCGGCATTGGAAGAGATTTTTGGCAAGCTTAAAAAAGCGGGCAAGGGCAACCATAACAGCAATATCTCCGGCATTGGCGAGGAGAAAAATGCCGATCGCAGGGAGTTTTCCTTCGGTGATAGCCTTGACCAGATAGACATGACGACCTCCATACAAAATGCGCAGATCAACCATGGCATCAACAACTTTACGCTAACCGAGCGCGATCTGGAGGTGGAAGAAAAGGATTATAAAACCCTGACTTCGACGGTGTTGATGATCGATATTTCCCACTCCATGATCTTATATGGCGAAGACCGCATTACGCCAGCCAAAAAAGTAGCCATGGCCCTGGCAGAGCTCATCAAAACTCGATACCCAAAAGACACCTTGGATATCGTTGTCTTTGGTAACGATGCCTGGACTATTACCGTTAAAGACTTGCCTTATCTGCAAGTTGGCCCTTACCATACCAATACCCTTGCAGGGCTGGAGCTGGCCGTAGATTTATTGCGTCGCCGCAAAACGCATAATAAGCAAATCTTTATGATTACCGATGGTAAACCCACCTGCTTAAAAGAAAACGGTGGTTATTACAAAAACAGCATGGGCTTAGACAGAAAAGTTATCAGCAAGACTTTAAACATGGCTGCCCAATGTAAAAGATTAAATGTGCCCATCACCACCTTTATGATTGCAAAGGATCCTTACCTGCAGCAATTTGTGAGAGACTTTACCAAGGTAAATGGCGGAAGAGCCTTTTACAGCTCTCTTACCGGTCTTGGAGAATATATATTTGAAGACTACATTAAAAACAGAAGAAAAACAGTACGCTAAACGAGAACATCCGCTGTATAACCAGGGATGCAGATGCCTCTCCAGAAACCAAAATTTATGGATAATAAAAATATAAAGACGCTAGGTGATTTAAAAGCCGCCAACTACGTTTCCCTAACAGTAAAAGATGAGCTCCGTAAAAACCTGATCACACAGCTTCAGGCAAAAGACGCTGGCTTTGAAGGTATCCTGGGCTACGACGAAACCGTAATTCCAGAATTGCAAACTGCAATCTTGTCGCGCCACAATATCTTGCTTTTAGGCTTACGCGGGCAGGCGAAAACCAGAATTGCCCGTTTAATGGTTAACCTGTTGGATGAATACATTCCATACGTAAGTGGAAGTGAGATCTTTGATGATCCCTTGAACCCCATTTCATGGTATGCTAAACATGAAATATTAATCCACGGCGACAATACGCCCGTGAGCTGGCAACACCGCTCTGAAAGATATACAGAAAAACTAGCTACGCCAGATGTAACGGTTGCCGACTTAATTGGCGACGTAGATCCTATCAAGGCAGCAACGTTAAAACTTACTTACAATGACGAAAGGGTAATTCACTTTGGGCTGATTCCCCGTGCCCACCGCAGCATCTTTGTCATTAACGAATTGCCAGATTTACAAGCAAGAATCCAGGTAGCGCTATTCAACATGCTGCAGGAAAAGGATATCCAGATCCGTGGTTTTAAATTGCGACTTCCCCTGGATGTGCAGTTTGTATTTACTGCCAATCCTGAAGATTATACCAACCGTGGCTCCATCGTTACGCCGTTAAAAGACCGTATTGAAAGCCAGATCCTTACCCATTACCCTAAAACCATCAGCATCTCCCGCAAAATTACCTTCCAGGAAGCTAAGCTGACCAGCGACCAGAAAACGCTAATTGAGGCCGATGGTTTGGTTAAAGACCTTGTGGAACAGGTGGCTTTTGAAGCCCGTAAAAGTGAATTCATTGACCAGAAGTCTGGTGTTTCTGCCCGGCTAACCATCTCTGCCTATGAAAATTTAATCAGCACTGCCGAACGCAGAATGCTCATTAACGGCGAGAAAAATACCGCTGTACGCCTTTCAGATTTCACGGGTATCCTCCCTGCCATCACTGGTAAAATTGAACTCGTGTATGAGGGAGAGCTGGAAGGCCCTGCTAAAGTGGCCAACATCCTGATCGGTAAAGCCATCAAAACCCTCTTCTCCCGTTATTTCCCTGACCCTGAAAAGGCCAAGAAAAGCAAAACAGCTAATCCTTATCTAGAAATTACCGAATGGTTTACCGAAGGTAATACGCTGGATTTACTCGATGGCCTCTCTGATGTACAATACAAGAAAACATTAATGCAGGTCAGTGGCCTGAATGAATTGGTTAAAAATATGCACCCTAAATTAAGTGCCAACCAAACCTTGCTTATGATGGAATTTGTGTTGCATGGCCTGGCAGAG
>NZ_JAZQPU010000457.1:0-17341 GCF_045628745.1 Pedobacter sp. | reverse complement strand
CCTGCTCTTCAGAAAGTTTTCTGCAGATTTCAGCGATAAATACCGCAGTCCGGGGATACAACTTGAACCTGATGCTATACAAATGCTGAGCAATTACAGCTGGCCTGGTAACGTAAGGCAGTTGAAAAATATTGCAGAACAGATTTGCGTGCTGGAGAAGGAAAGAAATGTAACCGCCGAAGCTTTGTTGAATTACATTCCAAATGAGAGTTCTTCAAATTTGCCTATGGTAAGCGGACAGCATAATAAGGAAGATTTTACGGAAAGGGATATTCTTTATAAAGTTCTTTTCGATATGAAAAAGGACATGATGGACCTTAAAAAGCTTGTTGCAGAAATTATTCAAAGTGGCGGCAACACTTCTCACATCATTGCTGATAACCCACATTATATCAATCAGCTTTACCAGGATGCAGATTTAGGCAATGGAATGGAGCAAACGCTGACCATTAAAAAGCCTGCTTCAAACAACCCTTCTGAATATAATTATGCACACGATGCAGAAGAAGTGGAAGAGTCTTTATCATTGATTGATAAAGAAAGCGACCTGATTAAAAAAGCTTTAAAGAAACATAAGGGTAAACGCAAGTTTGCAGCACAGGAACTGGGGATATCTGAACGTACATTATATAGAAAGATTAAAGAACTGAGTTTAAATTAACCATGAAAAGATTAACCTTTTTATTGCTGGTGATCATGGTCACCTTTAATTCCTGCTCCATCAAATTTAGTGGCGCTTCTATTCCTTTGGAAATGAAAACCATTGCGGTAGAGTTTTTCGAGAATAATGCACAGCTGGTGGTGCCTACTTTAAGTCAGCAGTTTACGGAAGATTTAAAAAACCGTATCCGTTCGCAAACCCGGTTAAGTTTAAAGCAGGGAGATGCTGATGCTGTTTTAGAAGGCAGGATTACCAATTACGACATCAGACCGGTGTCTTTAACAGATAACGAGCAGTTCACGTCGGGATCCAGCAGATTGACCATTACGGTAGCTGCAAAATACACCAATAACCTGGATCCTAAGCAAAGCTTTGAGGAGAGTTTCACCAGATATAAAGATTTTGCCCTGAACAGCCAAAGCCTGCAGGCGCTGGAGCCACAATTGATTAAAGACATTAATGTAATGTTAACTGAGGATATTTTTAACAGGGCTTTTGCACAATGGTAAATAAAGAAAGACTTTCTCTATTGCTGGCCAAACCGCAGTTGGTGGAACAACAGGATGTTTCTTTTCTGGAAGAGCTGTCCCTGCAATTTCCCTTTTTCGAGCCTTTACATCTTTTACTTGCAAAAGCAAAGCCTGAACAATCTGCTGCATTAACGGCTGCAACGTTACACGCTAATGGTGCTGTTTTATATAAAATATTACAACAGGCAGAAACGACGCCAACTTTTAATTTTGACGTTCCACGTGTTGCCGAAAAAGAAACGGATGCAGAACCAGCACCTGTGGTTAACAACGAGCTGATTGAAGATGCTTTTGTATTGGAAGAGGAAACAGTCAAAGAAGCACCTGCTGAGCAAAAACTTTCTACCGTAATTGAAGAAAGTGTTAAAACTGGCGACGACCCAATAAGTGTAAGCAATTATAATGATGATAGCTTGCCTTATACCTTTTTATGGTGGCTGGCTAAAACAAGGAAAGCTTACGAGGCAGAAGTACAGCCTTATGCTGTGGTAAAGAAAAATAAAGTGAGTGAGCTGCAACAACAGTATGTGGAGCATATCTTTCACATCCAAAGTCCGTTTAATGCAGAAGAGCTGCTTAACAACACGCCGGAGGCTAAAAATACCGATCCGAAGGAAACAGAAATCATCGATAGCTTTCTGAAAAGGGCCCCACAGATCAGTCCGCCGAAGCCTGAACAAATCGATAATGAAAACAAGGCGAAGAAAAGTGCTGAAGACCATAACGATCTTGTATCAGAAACATTAGCAAAGATTTACATTGAGCAAATGCTTTATCACAAGGCAATAGATACTTATCACAAATTAAGTTTGAAGTTTCCGGAAAAAAGCCGTTACTTTGCCGATCTTATCCAATCTCTAGAAAAGAAAATTTAACTATATAACATATGATTTTTTTAATTATTTTACTGATCATCATTTGCGTTGCTCTGGGTCTATTTGTGTTAATCCAAAACCCTAAAGGTGGTGGTTTAGCAGCCGGCGCTTCAGGAGGAAGTAACATGTTTGGTGTACAGCGTACAGGTGATGTGTTAGAAAAAGGTACTTGGGTACTGTTAACTTTAGTCGTAGTCCTTACTTTATGTATTACTACAATATCTAAAACTGGAACCACCAGCAGCAGCTCTTCAAAAATTCAGGAACAACTTGATAAAACACCTACGCCTTCGCCAATTAACCAGGCACCGGCAAATACTACGCCTCCTGTTAACGAACAAAAACCAGTTCAATAAGAACTTTAAATAAAAGCTTAGGCTGCATCATTGCTAAAATGATTGCAGCCTTTTTTATGCCCCAAGGTTTTTATACTGGCTCATCGCCCTTGCTACAACCTGATTAATTCTGCCAGACTGACACGATAATATCCTTTCATAAAACGAATTGCTGACAAGGCGGTGTAATTTTGGCAAGTGCTTGCCCTTGGCATAAAAACTGTTGTATGGGAAACGTTATTTATAAATCTTATACATTAACTTAAATAAAATATTAATAAATTATGGCTTTAAACTTTAAACCTAATGCAGATAGAGTAGTTGTTGAAGCTGCTGCTGCCGAAGAAAAAACAGCTTCTGGTATTTATATTCCTGATACCGCTAAAGAAAAACCTCAGCAAGGAATCGTTATAGCTGTTGGACCAGGCAAATACGCAGAACAAACTGGAAACTTAATTCCAGTAAGTGTTAACGTAGGCGATCAAGTATTATACAGCAAATACGGTGGTACAGAAGTAACCATTGAAGGTAAAGAATACTTAATCATGAGAGATTCTGATATCTTAGGTACGCTTTAATAAATAATTGTTTGAATATAAGTTTATCATCTTAGTTTAAACCTCAACATAATAAAAACGAAAATGTCAAAACAAGTAAAATATAATGTAGAAGCCCGTGATGCACTGAAAAGAGGTGTTGATATTTTGGCTAATGCTGTAAAAGTAACTTTAGGCCCTAAAGGTCGTAATGTAATTATCGATAAGAAATTCGGTTCTCCATCTATCACTAAAGATGGTGTTACGGTAGCGAAAGAAATCGAGTTAAAAGACCCTATTGAAAATATGGGTGCTCAAATGGTTAAAGAAGTTGCTTCTAAAACTGCTGATATTGCAGGTGACGGAACAACAACTGCAACTGTATTAGCGCAAGCTATTGTTACAGCTGGTATTAAAAACGTTGCTGCTGGTGCAAATCCAATGGATTTGAAACGTGGTATCGACAAAGCGGTTACTGCAATTGTTGAAAACTTGAAAGCCCAGTCTCAAACTGTTGGTGAAGACAATAACAAAATCAAACAAGTTGCTTCTATCTCAGCAAACAATGATGAAATTATTGGTTCCCTAATTGCTGAAGCAATGGGTAAAGTAGGTAAAGATGGTGTAATTACTGTTGAAGAAGCAAAAGGTACAGAAACTGAAGTAAAAACAGTTGAAGGTATGCAATTTGACCGTGGTTACTTGTCTCCATACTTTGTGACCAATGCAGATAAAATGGAAGCGGAATTAGAAAACCCTTACATCTTAATCTACGACAAAAAAATCAGCAACATGAAAGAATTGTTGCCGATCCTTGAAAAACAAGTTCAAACTGGTAAACCTTTATTAATCATTGCTGAAGATTTAGACGGGGAAGCTTTAGCTACTCTTGTTGTAAACAAAATCCGTGGCTCTCTGAAAGTTGTTGCTGTTAAAGCACCAGGTTTCGGTGACCGTAGAAAAGCAATGTTAGAAGACATCGCTATCTTAACTGGTGGTACTGTTATTTCTGAAGAAAGAGGTTATAAATTAGAGAATGCTGACCTTACTTACTTAGGTACTGCAGAAAAAGTTGTTGTTGACAAAGACAATACAACAATGATTAACGGTGCTGGTCAGACTGATGATATCAAAGCTCGCGTTAACCAGATCAAAGCTCAAATTGAAACGACTACATCTGACTACGATAAAGAAAAATTACAAGAGCGTTTGGCTAAATTAGCTGGCGGTGTTGCCGTTCTTTATGTAGGTGCAGCTTCTGAAGTTGAAATGAAAGAGAAAAAAGACCGTGTTGATGATGCTTTACATGCAACCCGTGCTGCGGTTGAAGAAGGTATTGTTGCTGGTGGTGGTGTTGCTTTCATCCGTGCTATTGAAGCTTTAGAAGGCATGAAAGGTGCTAACGAAGATGAAACTACTGGTATTGCTATCGTTAAACGTGCTATCGAAGAGCCATTGCGTCAAATCTGTGAAAACGCAGGTATTGAAGGTTCTATCGTAGTTCAAAAAGTTAAAGAAGGTACTGGTGACTTCGGTTACAATGCACGTACTGATGTTTATGAAAACTTAATTGCTGCTGGTGTTATTGACCCTACTAAAGTTGGTCGTGTAGCATTAGAAAATGCAGCTTCTATTGCAGCCATGTTGTTAACAACAGAATGCGTATTAGCTGATGAGCCTGATGATAAATCAGCCGGTGGTGGCATGCCTCCTATGGGTGGTGGTGGCATGGGCGGAATGATGTAATTCTGTTCAACCATATATTTAATAAAAAGGGTGCTGAAAGATTTTCAGCACCCTTTTTATGTTTAATTTAGGTATTTTTAGCTTATGGATTTTCTTGAAATACTGGAAACAGACCACTTCATGACCGCTGGTGAAGTCAATAAATTCTTACTGACCATTCTGCTGTGTGGCTTGATAGGTGCAGAACGTGAATTTAGAAGTAAACAGGCTGGCTTAAAAACCCTGATCATGATGGGCATGGGGGCTACTTTATTTACCATACTTTCTGTGAGGATTGGCCTGGACAGTGCAGACCGTATTGCCTCTAATATTGTAACCGGTATTGGTTTCCTTGGTGCAGGGGTTATTTTTAAAGACGACAACCAGGTGAAGGGTTTAACTACAGCCAGTGTAATCTGGGTGGTTGCCGCCATAGGCATGGCCGTAGGTTCTGGTTATTATGTGCAGGCCATTTCTGTTACGGCTATTGTGCTCTTAGCACTCCTCTTCTTCCCTATACTGGAAGAAATGATGGAAAGACGTTTTACCCGAAGAAGCTACCGCATTGTAAAAGCCTTTGAAAATGAAGGCCTGGATCAATATGAAGAATATATCCGCAGCTCCAACTTAAAATTTATCCGCGGTAAACAGCAGCTCAAAGATGGTAAAATCAGCGGTACCTGGATTGCCATTGGCAGCCCTGATAAACATAAGAAATTTGTTGACCGTATGTTAAAGGACGAAAAAGTTCTTGCCTTTGATTTTTAAAACTATCACCGTAGCCCTTTATGACCCCTTAGTAATGAAAAGAAGGAGTTAAACCTATTTCTTTGATAGCAAATAAACGACTAGATTTGCGGAATGGAAAGGGAACAGATCTCTGTATTTGACATTTTTAAAATTGGGGTTGGCCCCTCCAGTTCACACACTTTAGGGCCCTGGAGAGCAGCACAACAATTTATTGATGTATTACTCAAAAATAATGTACTCGAACAGGTAGAACAGGTAAAAATTCTATTATATGGCTCACTGGCAAAAACAGGGAAAGGCCATGGTACCGATATAGCCATTTTATTAGGCCTGAGTGGTGCAGACCCGGTAACATTCGATGTAAATTCCATTGACTCTACCATCCTCGGTATTAAACACCGTCAACAGTTGTCACTTCATGGCACGCATAAAGTTCTCTTTCACTTTGATGATGACATGATCTTTCTTTTCCAGGAAAGCTTACCTTTTCACCCCAATGCGGTTACTTTTCAGGCATTCTTGAATACCGGTAAAGCAGTTTCAGAAACCTATTACTCTATAGGCGGAGGTTTTGTGGTTAAAGAAGGAGAAAATGCAAGTGATAAACAAAGTGTAGACCTGCCCTTCCCGATTGAGAAAGCGGCAGATTTATTACACTGGTGCCTCAGTACAGGGTTAAAAGTCTCTGAAGTGGTGCTGGAAAACGAATCTGCCTGGCGCAAGGAGGAAGAAACTGAATTGGGTATTCTGCGCCATTTCCATGTGATGAAAGACTGTACTTTCCGCGGCTGCCACACCACAGGCTTTTTACCCGGTGGTTTAAATGTAGGCCGTAGAGCAGCAGCTTTGAATAAAAGACTGATTGGCGATCAGCCTTACAGCGATTACAACAGCTGGATCATGGCCATTAGGAACGGCGGACAAAATTTTAATTACATCCTGGACTGGGTAAGTTGTTTCGCCCTTGCGGTGAATGAAGAGAATGCTTCTTTTGGAAGAGTGGTTACGGCCCCTACCAATGGAGCTGCAGGCGTTATTCCTGCTGTATTGCAATATTATATTGCTTTTTGCGATGGCTACAGCGACCAGAAGATCATCCAGTTTATTGCCTGTGCTTCAGAAATAGGGAGTATCTTTAAAAAAGGTGCCACTATATCAGCAGCCATGGGAGGCTGTCAGGCGGAAATAGGCGTATCATCAGCAATGGCCGCAGCAGCGCTGACAGAATGCATGGGCGGCTCTCAGCGACAAGTACTCATGGCAGCAGAGATTGCTATGGAGCATCATTTGGGCTTAACCTGCGACCCAATAGGTGGCCTGGTTCAGGTTCCTTGCATTGAACGCAATACCATGGGCGCTATAAAAGCCATTACGGCTAGTCAGCTGGCGTTGCAAAGCAACCCTGACAAGGCCAAGGTAAGTTTAGATGCCGTGGTCAACACCATGTGGGAAACTGCTTTAGACATGAACTCTAAATACAAAGAGACCTCAGATGGTGGATTGGCGACAAACATTCCAATCAGTTTACCAGAATGTTAAAAAGCAAATGAACGTTATGCACTGATGCTCATTCCAAAGAGCGCAGCAATATGCCCACGCAACTTTAATTTAACTTCTTCCATCGGCAGCTCATAACCGAGCTCATGCTGCATGGAAGTAACATCCTTATCGTCGATACCGCAAGGAATGATGTTCCTGAAATAAGAAAGGTCGGTATTGACATTAAAGGCGAAGCCGTGCATGGTTACCCAGCGGCTACACCTCACCCCCATAGCACAGATTTTACGTGCCTTATCATTATCAGCATCTAACCATACGCCGGTATAACCAGGATAGCGGCCAGACTCAATGCCATAATCTTTTAAGGTTAAAATAACGGCTTCCTCTAAGGTACGCAGGTATAAATGGATGTCGGTAAAGAAGTTGTCAAGGTCCAGGATAGGGTACCCTACAATCTGACCCGGGCCATGGTAAGTAATGTCACCTCCCCTGTTGATTTTATAATAGGTAGCTTGTTTTTCTATCAATCCCTGCTCATCAAGCAGCAGGTTTTCAGGTACGCCGCTTTTGCCTAACGTATACACATGCGGGTGCTCACAAAACACCAGTGTATTAGGTGTAATCAGCGTGGTATTGTTGGTGCGGTTTTCGGTTTTAACCGCTACAGTAGCTTTAAAAACTTCTTCCTGTTTATCCCAGGCTTGCTGGTAATCTACAAGACCCCAGTCTTCATACTTCACTTCTTTATTCATCATTTAACAAAATTAAGCCATCACATAGGCTAACATATAACCATCACTGGTTTGAAAGTAACTTGCCGTTAAGCCTTGCGGGCCATCGGGCAAACTTACAATTGCCTCAACTTCTCCAGCTTCTTCCAGGCTAAAGGCCTTTACGAACATGTCTTTTTTGAGCTCCAATCCTCTTCTGCCATTCCATTTATATATCGCTTCCTTTACACACCAGCACACGTATAAACCTTTCACACTGAAGTCCAGGTTATCCTGCTTTAGCTCATCTACAGACAAGAATTTGTGCTTGATGAGCTGGATTTTCTCTTTCATCAACTCAATATCAACACCCACCTTTTTATCTTTACTGATCATTACCGCAGCATAATCGAAAGAATGACTTAGGGAAATCTCATAGTCCATGTTTTTAAGGTAAGGTTTGCCATGCTCATCCATCCTGCAGTCAATATAATCATTAGTGTTGAGCATAGTGCGGAGCAGCAACCGCGTGCTGAGCCAGTGCAGAAGACGCTTGCCGTTATTTAAGGAAGAGAGGAAATCAACTTCATGCTGCTTTAATTGCAGTCCGGCAGTTAATTCAGCTTCAGATTCTTGTATCTTCCATACTGCCAGTATGGTTTGATCATCAATATTTTTATTATAAACGATTGGCATCTCTATTTTGGAAATTCAATGGTAAAAGTATCTTAAATTAATCATAATTTTGACGAAATCTTAATAAATGATACTATCCGACAAACGTATACTTGAAGAAATTGAAAAAGGTACGATCATTATAGAACCCTTTGCCGACGATTGTTTGGGTACCAACTCTTACGATGTACACCTTGGCAAATACCTGGCCACCTATAATGACCGTGTTTTAGATGCCAAAAAACACAATACCATTACACATTTCGAGATCCCTAAAGATGGTTTTATTTTACAGCCAGGCACTCTGTATTTGGGCGTAACACTCGAATACACAGAGACTCATGCTCATATTCCCTTTTTAGAAGGAAAATCAAGTACCGGCCGTTTAGGGATTGATATTCATGCCACAGCAGGTAAAGGTGATGTAGGTTTTTGCAATACCTGGACACTGGAAATTTCTTGTTCGCAACCTGTAAAAATTTATGCCGGCATGCCTATAGGCCAGTTGATCTATTTTACTGTGGAAGGTGAAATTGCTACCATGTACAACAACAAAGCTGATGCTAAATACAACAATAAAACAACCAAGCCCGTAGAAAGCATGATGTGGAAGAATAAATTTTAATAAAGCCCTAATACTCGTATATTGAGTTTTTATTAGAATAACCTATTCCCATGAAAACCAAATATATACTAGCGCTTTCTCTTCTTCTGGGCATTTCTTTGTTTGCAGCCTTTAAAATCGAAGATGATCCATTTTCTTTACTGTTAAAGAAAATGGAAACCTACAATAAGAAACATGTGCAGGAGAAAGTTCACCTGCACCTCGACAAACCTTATTATGCCATTGGCGATGACATCTGGTTTAAAGCTTACCTGGTTAACACCCTTGATAACCGCCCCTCAACATTAAGCAACCTTTTGTATGTAGAGCTGATCAACGAAGTAGATTCGGTTAAAAAACAACTTTTACTGCCAGTAATGGGTGGCATAACCTGGGGTGATTTTAAACTGACGGACTCCTTACAGGAAGGCAATTACCGCATTAGAGCCTACACCAAATGGATGCGTAATGCAGGTACAGAGTTTATGTACGACAAGACCATCAAAATTGGTAATGCCTGGGCAAATAAGGTTTTTACGAAAACTGGCTATAAGTATAGTACAGAAAACAATGCACAGAAGGTAAATACAACCATCAAGTTTAGCGACAAGAATGAGACCGCTTATGCTGGTGCAGAAGTGAATTATGTTGTTCAGCTTAACTTCAAAAATGCCGCAAAAGGTAAGATAACCACCAATAAAAATGGGGAGATCAATTTTGATTTCCTTAACACCAGCAACACTATGGGCCAGGCAGGTAAAATTATAGCCACCATTAATTTGCCTAACAAACAAAAGGTGGTGAAGACCATTCCAATCACGGCTACCTCAAATGACATCAGTGTCCAGTTCTTTCCAGAGGGGGGAAACTTTGTAGAAAACTTACCTACTAAAATTGGCATCAAAGCCGTTAACAGCAATGGCCTGGGTAAAGACATTTCAGGGACCATTGTAGATCAAAACGGCGCTGAAGTAACCAAATTCAATACTGCCTACCTGGGCATGGGAAACCTCGTGATCAACCCTCAACCCGGAATGGTTTATACCGCCAGCATTACACATGCTGATGGTTCCAAACAGCAGGTTAAACTGCCCCCTGTACAACCTGCAGGTTATGTGATGATGGTTAACAATTTGGATACGGCAAAGATTAACGTTAAGATATACCTCAGTGAAAACCTATTGTCAGATAAGGAATTAAAATTGGTGGCGCAGCACAATGGAACTGTGTACGCCGTGGCCAAGGTTAAAAACAGCAAGCAACTGGCCAATCTTTCCATTCCGAAAAAAGAGCTGCCTACAGGAATTATTCAGCTTACTGTATTTAACGATGCTAACCTTCCTGTTGCCGAGCGACTGGTATTTGTTAAAAATGCCGCAGAAACAGTGAACCTGCAAATCAATTCCAATCAGAAGGAATACGGCAAAAGAGAAAAGGTAAACCTTAATATCACCGCCGATGCACCCGGACAACCCTTCGTAGGCAGCTTATCTGTAGCGGTAACCAACAACAACGTGGTAACACCAGATTTAGAGAACGAAAGCAACATCTTAACCACGCTGTTGCTTACTTCAGATTTACCGGGTTATATTGAAAAACCAAACCATTATTTTCTAAATGATGACGAATCTACTCTTGAACAGCTAGACAACCTGCTGCTTACTCAAGGTTGGAGAAGGTTTTTATGGAAAAACGTGATCTCGAATAGTGAGCCTGTGATCCGTTACCAGCCTGAAAAGAATTTAACCATCAGCGGTACATTGGTTAACCTTTCTGGTAAACCAATAGCCAATGGTAAAGTATCTTTATTTTCTACTGCAGGGGGCTTAATGGCCATAGATACACTTTCTGATGCACAGGGTCGTTTTGTGTTTGACAACCTGAGTTTCCCCGACAGCACAAAGTTTGTGGTGCAGGGCCGTACGGAAAAGAACAAGAAGAATACAGATATTAAATTAGATATTCAACCCGGACAAGTGGTTACCCGCAATAAAAATACCGGTGATATTGTAGTCAACATTAATGAATCAATTTCATCGTATATCCAGAAAAGTGAAAATTATTTCGACGAGCTGACCAAACGTGGTGTGCTTCAACGCACCGTAGTTTTAGAAGAGGTTAATATTGTGGCCACGAAAAATCCGGCTAAAAACTCATCCAATTTAAACGGGGCTGGTCATGCCGATGCGGTGATTACGGCCGACCAGCTGAGCAATTGTTTTAGCTTGCTTCAATGTCTGCAAGGTCGTGTAGCAGGTTTAGTTATTCGGGATAATACCCCCTATTTAATGCGATTCGGCGCATCTACGCCAATGCAGGTCATTGTAGATGGCATGTATGTTGAAGCAGACTTTCTGGATGCCATTAATGTACAGGATGTAGAAACCATAGAAGTACTCAAAAGCGTAGGCAATCTGGCAATCTATGGCTCACAAGGTGGTGGTGGCATCTTAATTGTCACTACCAAAAGAGGAGGCAGCACTGGCTATTCGAATTATGCACCGGGCATTGTTACTTATACACCCAAAGGCTTATCTTACATGAGGCAGTTTTACTCCCCAGATTATGAGGCGCAGCCTAACAACACAGCTCCGGATTTCAGGACTACCATTTACTGGAACCCACAGCTGATTACAGATGCTACTGGAAAAGCAACCTTTAATTATTTCAACAGCGATGAACCAGGAATTTACCGGGTGCTGATTGAAGGCATCAATGCCAGCGGTCAATTGGCCAGGGCTACCTACACTTATGAAGTTAAATAAAGAAAAATGAATACAATAAAAGTCACCATTAAAGACCGTTTAGCGATTATCACCTTAAACAGGGGAAAATCTAATGCCCTTAACCGGGAAATGATTACCGAACTGACAGATATGTTCAATAATATTGATGCAGATTCAAATATTGGTGGCGTAATGATTACCGGACAGGAGAAGTTCTTTTCTGCAGGCCTTGATTTGATGGAATTGTACCATTACAATAAAGAAGAAGTTAAATCTTTCTGGCAATTGTTTTTCAAGTTTGCTGCAACCATTATAGCCTTCAAAAAACCATTGGTGGCAGCTATCAATGGGCATAGTCCGGCGGGAGGCTGTGTAATTGCTTTAGCCTGTGATGCAAGGGTAATGGCCGAAGGAAAATTCATCATCGGTCTGAATGAAGTTCCGGTGGGCATTATTGTGCCTAACAGTATTTTCCAGATCTATTCTTTCTGGCTCGGAAAAGCTAATGCCAGCCGCAGCTTGTTAGAAGGCAAATTGTTTAGTCCTGAAGAAGCCCTTAAAATTGGCCTGGTAGATGAATTGGTGAATGGCGACAGTATCCTTACTGCTGCTGAGCGACATGCAAGGAAATACATGGCCTTTGAATCTAACACCTGGCAACAAAGCAAATTAAACATCAGGAAAGAATTAATTGAGGCCACTACTGCAGATCAAAGTGAAGTTTTAGAATTAATGCTGGAACAATGGTGGTCGCCAAATACCAGAAACATCCTGGCAACCATTATCAACAACCTTCAAAAAAAATAATATGTATAACCAACCCATGCTCAGAGATGACGCATTAAAAGGAAAAACGATAGTAATTACTGGTGGAGGGACAGGATTAGGGAAGGCAATGGGAACTTATTTCCTGAAGCTGGGTGCTAATTTAGTCATCACCAGCCGCAAGTTAGAGGTTATTCAAAAAACTGCCGCCGAAATGGAAGCAGCAACCGGTGGTAAAGTTTTAGCTGTAGCCTGCGATGTAAGAGAATACGCACAGGTAGAAAATGTGCTGGCGGAAAGCTTGAAAACCTTTGGCCGTGTTGATGCCTTGCTGAATAATGCAGCAGGGAATTTCATCTCCCCTACAGAGCGTTTATCGGCAAATGCTTTTTCCTCTATCATAGATATAGTTTTAAAAGGATCGGTTAACTGTACCCTTGCCTTTGGTAAACACTGGATCAAAGAAAAACAGCCTGCGAGTGTATTAAATATTGTAACCACCTATGCCTTTACCGGATCAGCCTATGTAGTACCCTCAGCATGTGCTAAAGGGGGCGTATTAGCCATGACAAGGTCTTTGGCTGTTGAGTGGGGTAAATATGGTATCCGTACCAATGCCATTGCGCCTGGACCTTTCCCTACCAAAGGAGCGTGGGAACGTTTGTTACCGGGTGAGCTGGCAGAAAAGTTCGACTTTAAAAACCGTGTGCCTTTAAAAAGAGTGGGTGACCACCAGGAGCTGGCCAATCTGGCTGCGTTTTTAGTGAGCGATTTCTCCAGCTATATCAATGGCGAAGTAATTACCATTGACGGTGGAGAATGGTTGCAGGGTGCTGGCCAGTTTAATGGTTTAGAGGCCATCCCAACCGAAATGTGGGATGCCTTTGAACAAATGACCAGGTCGGCTAAAGGTTAATTTACCACCTGATCAGGGCACTGCCCCAGGTAAAACCAGAACCAAAAGCGGCAAGACACACAAGATCACCATCTTTAATCTTGCCCGCTTCCCATGCCTCACATAAGGCAATAGGCACAGAAGCCGCCGTTGTATTGCCATATTTCTGGATGTTGTTAAATACCTTATCATCTGGCAATTTCAACAGTTGCTGCACATATTGGCTAATGCGGAGGTTTGCCTGGTGAGGTACCAGTAAATCAATATCCTCTGCTGTCATATTGTTAGCTTTTAACGCTTCTTTAATCACTTCAGGAAACTTTACTACAGCCTTTTTAAATACCGCAGGGCCATCCATATAAGGTAAAGCGGCACCACTTTCCAGCTGCTCAGCAGTCATAAACAAGCCTCCAAGTTCCTGATCAGGATAACCAGGTTTATCTTTCAGCCATTTATTTGCCGAAGCCCCCGGGTAATACATAGCCAGCAATTCGGCATCAGCGCCATCACTATGTAAATGCGTACTTAATATGCCCTGTCCTTCGCGCGTTGCAGGTTGTAAAACTACTGCTCCTGCGCCATCCCCAAAAATTACAGAAACATTCCTGCTGCGGGTGGCAAAATCCATTGCAAAAGAGTGTTTTTCACTACCCACCACAAGGATATTTTTGTACATGCCTGTTTTGATAAATTGATCAGCAATGGACAACGCATAGACAAAGCCCGAACATTGGTTGCGGATATCCAGGGCACCAATTTCCTTCATCTTCATTTCACGCTGCAACAATACGCCGCAGCCAGGGAAATAATAATCTGGTGTGAGCGTGGCAAAGATGATGAAGTCTACATCCTGAGCCGTTATTCCTGCCCTTTCAATGGCTATGGTAGCCGCTTCAATACCCATTGTGGTGGTGGTTTCTTCCAGGCGGTCTGCAAAACGACGCTCTTTAATTCCGGTACGTTCTTGTATCCAGGCATCGTTGGTATCCATGTATTTAGAAAGGTCATCGTTGGTATATACGTTCTTTGGCACATAATATCCTATGCCGGCTATTTTTGAACTCTGCATTTTTGCTCGTTTAATTGCTGATGTTAAAAAGAAATTATTTCAATGGTAACATAAATTTAAATATAGCGGATTAAAGTTAAATCATCCTTACACAGTAATTTTATTATTAAAATAGGAGGGCCAATTTTTTAATGGCAGACAGCGTCATTGAGGATTGTTAAATTGATTGAATGACCAGCGAGTAACATTTTAGTTATCCATGGTAGGGTATGTAGAGGAGCAATCAATATAAGAAAGCCCTATAAACTGTCTAGTAATGGTTCTACCGCATATTTTATAATTTATTGTTATCTTAAAAGCGATGCCTGCTGAGGGTTTTCCACTCAAATATTTCGTTACAGGATGATATTGTTTGGAATAAAAAAACTAACTTCAACAACAACACTAACCAAATATAAACTTCCTCAGCAAGGCTGTACTTTTTTAGCAGAGATACCGCATAAAGACATGCACCTTGATTTGAAAAAGCCCTATAACAGTGTTACCTGCTATTTTTTTGAGTATGATTTTATAAGCTACAAAATAAAAATTATGGAAAACAATTCAGCAAACTCCAGGAGAGACTTTATCAAAAAAGCATCTCTGCTTACTGGCGTAGCCGGCTTATCTGCCATGGGTGTAAATGCAAAAAGTTACAGCCGCATTTTAGGGGCCAATGACCGCGTCCAGGTAGGCATTATCGGCTTCTCTAATCGTTTTAAAAATTCGCTCTTTCCTTCCTTTATGGATCATGCAAAAGCTCTTAACTTCGAATTTGTAGGGGTCTCTGACATCTGGAACCGCCGTAGGGATGAAGGTGGTGCTTTTATAAAAAGTAAAACAGGTAATACTATTAAACAATACCGCAATAATGATGAACTGTATGCTGCAAAAGGCATTGATGCAGTGATCATCAGTACAGCAGACTTTCAGCATGCCCTGATGGCTGCCGAAGCGGTACGCAATGGCAAAGATGTTTATGTAGAAAAACCAATGGCAGAAACGCTGGAGGATGCCAAGATACTGCGGAAAGCCGTACAGGAAACAGGAAAGATTTTTCAGGTAGGCTCTCAACGTCGCAGTGCACCCAATTATATTGCTGCCAATGAATATATCAAATCAGGGAAGTTTGGCGACATCAATATGGTGGAAATGACTTGGAATGTAAACCAACCCGGTCGCTGGCGATTGCCAAAACTAGTCAGTGAAATTCGTGAGCAGGATACCGATTGGGATCGTTTCTTAATGAATCGCCCTAAAGTAGCATGGGATCCACGTAAATATTTAGAATACCGACTTTTCTGGCCTTATTCTTCAGGGATATGGGGACAATGGATGGCTCACCAAATTGATACCGTACATTGGTTTTCAGACCTCAACCATCCACGCAGTGTAGCTGCCAATGGTGGCATCTACCAATGGAACGATGGTCGTGAGAACCCCGATACCGTTACGGCGGTAATGGATTATGGACCGGCGAACGACAAGAACAAAGGCTTTCAGGTGGTTTATTCTTCCAGATTTACCAACTCTGCCGGTGGCATTAAAGAATTATACTATTCTAACGGAGGGATGCTAAACCTTGATACCAACCAGGTGACGGCTGAAGGTGGCCTGAAGATTAAAGATGCAGAAGAAATGGGCATGAAGGCTAATTTGTTAAGCCCCTTTACCCTTTCCTCAGTGGCAAAAACAGAAACAAGTGCCAATACAGGTGGCGATCCCATGACTTCACTGCATATGCGCAACTGGATGGACTGTATTTTAAGCAGAAAAACACCCAATGCATCTATTGAAGCTGGGTATAACCACTCTATTGCGAACATTATGGCCCGTACAGCGATGCAGACAGGTAAAAAAGTAACCTTTGATGATGCCACCCAAGAGGTAATTGCAGGATAGATCCGAAAACAGCAAAATATATACAGATGAAAAAACATCAAGTTTTAGACAACCTGTTTCTTGCAGGTGCCGTATTGCTCCTGCTTGGCTTAACACTAAGTAGCTTTAAAAAGGAGAAACGCTTTGCCATTACAGAAAATAAAGCACAGAAAAGAGTAGACATTACTATTGATGGCAAGGCCCTTACATCTTACATCTACCCCGATGAACTGATGAAACCGGTGTTGTATCCGCTGCGCACTTCAAAAGGTACGTTGGTTACCCGTGGCTGGCCTATGGACCCACGCCCGGGAGAACGTGTAGACCATCCACATCATGTTGGCTTATGGTTTAACTATGGTGATGTCAATGGACTGGATTTCTGGAACAACTCTACAGCCATCCCTTCAGAAAAAAAAGCTGGCTATGGTACCATCAAACATGTATCGGTTAACCAGATGACCGCTGATGATGATAAAGCAATTTTATCGGTTACCATGAACTGGCAAAAACCAGATGGCGCGAACTTGCTGAAACAAGATGCTAAATATATCTTCACTAAAGAAGGGGATAAAATTGCGATAGAACTGATTACCACCTTAACCAGCTTAAAAGAAGACGTCTCTTTCAAAGACAATAAAGAAGGTTTGCTGGGCATCCGTGTGGCGCGCGAGCTGGAACACCCTTCAGACAAGCCTGAAAAGTTTACAGATGCCAATGGTATTGCCACTGCTGTCGCCAAAATGAACAACGAAGGCGTGAGTGGAAAATACCGCAGCAGCGACGGACGTGAAGGTGATGATGTTTGGGGCACACGATCCAAATGGGTGAATCTAAATGGCAAAATTGGAAATGAAGCGGTATCTTTAGTGATCATTGACCATCCTCAAAACACAGGCTACCCTACTTACTGGCATGCCCGTGGTTATGGCTTATATGCTGCCAATCCACTGGGACAAAAAGAATTTAGCCAGGGAAAAGAAGTGTTGGATTTTAAATTACCTGCAGGCAAATCTGTAGAATTCCGCTATAAAGTTGTTATTAACTCTGGAGGAAACCTTACAGATCAGCAGGTTAACACAGAGTTTGATAGTTTTTCAAAAAAGTATAAATAAAAACTATAGC
>NZ_JAZQPU010000456.1:0-3415 GCF_045628745.1 Pedobacter sp. | reverse complement strand
TTATACCATCACTTTAAATACTACAACCCTTAAATACACACTAGTTAAGAATTAATATTTAATCAATCTACCCTGCAAAAATATATTTATGTTTTTGCAGGGTTTTTAATGCTCTGCTGTTCTAATTTTTATTCAACCTATTCAAAAAGTAATGAGAAAGCTATTTATTGTCATGTTCTTCCTACTGGTCAATTCCTTTGCCCAGGCACAAAAGTTAGAACGTTTAGAGCCTATGTTTTGGTGGGTAGGGATGCACAATCCTAAATTGCAGGTATTAGTTCACGGAGAAAACATCTCTAGTTTAACTGTACAATTAAACTATCCGGGTGTTAAATTAGTGGAAGTACACAAAGTAGAAAATCCTAATTACCTCTTCCTTGACCTTGAAATTGCAGCAGATGCCAAAGCAGGGAAGTTTCCTATACTTTTTACTGCTGCAGGAAAAAAGAAACTGCAATACACTTATGAACTTAAAAACAGGGATAGATCGGCCTCCAGAATTCAGGGCATCGATAATAAAGACCTGATTTACCTCTTAATGCCTGACCGTTTCGCCAATGGCGATTCTAAAAATGATGTGGTCAAAGGTATGCAGGAAACGAAATTAAACCGTGATTCTATGTACTACCGTCACGGCGGTGATATCCAGGGGGTGATTAACAACCTGGATTATATTAAAGGTTTAGGGGTTACCGCTATCTGGATGACACCCGAAATTGAAAACGACATGCAAAACGCATCGTACCATGGATACGCCGCAACAGATCACTACCAGATTGATGCCCGTTTTGGTACAAATGCTTTATATAAAACTTATGTAGACCAGGTTCATGCCAAAGGGATGAAAGTGGTAAAAGATATTGTCCATAACCACATTGGTACAGGTCATTATTTGTTTACTGATATGCCCATGAAAGATTGGGTTAACCAGTGGACAGAATACACACAAACCAGTTATCGCGATCAGCCGGTAATGGATATCCACGCTGCTGCAGCAGATAAAAAAAGAATGCTTGATGGCTGGTTTGTACCTTCCATGCCAGATCTTAATCAGCGTAATCCGTATGTGCAAAATTACCTTACCCAAAACCATATCTGGTGGGTGGAGTATGCAGGCATTGATGGTTTAAGACTTGATACTTACCCTTACAGCGATCCTGTTTATATGGCCGATTGGGCACAAAAGATCAAAGCTGAATTTCCTACTTTAGGCATCTTTGGCGAAACGTTGGTTAACTCTGTAACCAGTCAGGCTTTCTTTACAGGTGGCAATACCGTTAATGGCGGTTTTGATACGCATTTGCCGGGTATTACAGATGCTGTTTTGAAAGACGCTATGTATGAAGCCTTAAATGGCAAATCGGGCTGGACTGATGGCATCTTCAGACTTTACGCTACTTTAGCACAGGACTTTTTATACAAAGACGCAAGTAAAAACGTCATCTTTATGGATAACCATGACATGAGCCGCTTTTACTCTATGGTTAACGAAGACTTCAATAAATACAAAGCCGGCATCACTTTGCTGCTCAGCATGAGAGGCATCCCTCAAGTATATTATGGAACAGAAATCCTGATGAAAAACTTCTCCAATCCTGATGGCTTGGTACGTTCAGATTTCCCTGGTGGCTGGAAAGGCGATGCTGCCAATAAGTTTACTGCCGCAGGCCGTAATGCACAGGAAAATGAAGCTTACAACTATTTTTCTAAACTGGCTAACTTCCGTAAAAGTTCTACAGCATTACAAAGTGGAAAATTAATGCAATATGTGCCAGAGGACGGTATTTATGTGTATTTTAGATATGACAATGCCAATGACCCTTCAAAGTCGGTCATGGTAGTCATCAACACTGAAGACAAAGAAAAACAACTGAACACCTCCAGGTTTAACGAGCGTATGGGCAATGCCACCAGCGCAAATAATGTCATCACCGGAGAAAAAATAAATCAAATTAAAACCCTTACCGTTCCTGCAAATGGAACATTGGTTTTAGAGCTTAACTAATACATGCAAGAACTTTCAATTAATCAATCAACACATCCCTTTGCCTGCATTTTTGACCTTGACGGCGTGCTGGTAGATACCGCTGTTTATCATTTTCAGGCATGGAAACAACTGGCCAATTCTATAGGATTTGATTTTACTGAAGCGCAAAACGAACACCTTAAAGGTGTTAACCGCATGCGTTCCCTAGATATGATTTTGAATTGGGGAGGCGTAGAGAAAACTACTGCCGAAAAAGAAGTTTTAGCAAATACCAAAAACGAATGGTATGTAGCCATGATCAATAAAATGACGGCAGCAGAAGTATTGCCTGGCACTACAGAATTACTGCAAAGCCTGCAGGAGCAAGGTGTTAAAATTGCCCTTGGGTCTGCCAGTAAAAACTCTTCCATTATTTTAGAGCGCACGCAACTGACTTCTTATTTTGATGCCATTGTAGACGGTAATGTGGTTTCGGCTTCCAAGCCCGACCCTGAAGTATTCACCAAAGCTGCAGCTATGCTGCATGTTCCTGCCCACTTATGTGTGGTCTTTGAAGATGCACAGGCAGGCGTAGAAGCGGCAATTGCCGGAAAAATGAAAGTAGTAGGCGTAGGTACCCCAGAAAATTTGCCTGGTGCAGACCAATATGTGGAAAATCTATCGCAAATTACCGCACAGGACATCATGGGCCTGATATATAAAGAAGACTAACCAACAAAATGAAGCGGCTGATTGCCTCATTAACGCTAACAACATTAAAAACACATAATGAAACAATACATACAAGCAGAAGAATGGAATATCGTAGAGGAAGGTTTTGATCCTCACCTTAATAAAATTTCTGAAAGTATATTTAGCATAGGTAACGGCAGAATGGGCCAAAGGGCTAATTTTGAGGAACAATACAGTGGCGAAAGCCTGCAAGGGAATTATGTGGCCGGTGTTTATTACCCTGATAAAACCCGTGTTGGCTGGTGGAAAAATGGCTACCCGGATTATTTTGCTAAAGTATTAAATGCTGCCAACTGGATAGGCCTTGATATCCGTGTGGATAATGAAAATTTAGACCTTAGCCAGGCAAAGGTAACTGACTTTAAGCGCTTGTTAAACATGCAGGAAGGTTACCTTCAACGTAGCTTTACCGCAGAATTAGCCAGTGGCAAAAAACTACAGGTCAAAGCAACCCGTTTCTGCAGCATTGCTAACGATGAAATTGCTGCCCTACATTACCAGGTATTGCCTTTGAACTTTGAGGGCAACATCAGCATCACTTCTTATACAGATGGTGATGTGAAAAACCAGGACTCCAATTATGAAGAGAAATTCTGGGATGAAGTAAGCCGTTTAACAGCAGATCAAAACACCTATTTAACACTAAGAACAAAGAAAACAGCTTTTGAAGTTTGTACCGCTACACAAACAACCGTC
>NZ_JAZQPU010000455.1:0-4522 GCF_045628745.1 Pedobacter sp. | reverse complement strand
CTGTTTTGTTTCAGTGGCATAGAGGATATCCGTGAAGCTTACGCCACATTGGAGAATAAAAATAATTAGGACGAGCCAGGCAATAGGGGAATAAAATAATATACTTAATTCCAACCGCGCTATATTGAGTATTTTCTTCATTTGTTAGTTATGAATGCCGGATTTGTTAATCACCTTATTTACAATTTAATTATTGTGTAAACGATGGTTATAAGCATTGAGCTTATGCAGCACAGTTTTTTATGTTATTGATATCAATAGCTGAACCTTCATTTGTGAAGGTTCAGCTGGTGTTTTTTATTTTTGAGTAGCAATGGCTGTAATCTTTCCGAAACCAGCATAAGTTTTTACTGCTGGAAGGTCAATATTACCTACACCAAGGTTTTTTAACGGAAGGATATATACTTTTCCTTCAGTTCCATAAGTTGACATGATCAATTGATTATTATTACCCGGTAAATAGGTTTCGCTATAAGGGTAATCGCTTTGCTGATAAACTTGTAAAGTGGTAATGGTTTCACCAGCAGGTAATGTATAGCGCTCCTCGTAAGTTGGCGTTGCAGTACTAAATAGCACAGCATATACCATGGTAGCCGTGGCATAATACAATACTTTTTGGTTATCCATAATAACAAAGTGAGTGGCTTCATTTATACCAGGTGCATTAGAAAGATCGAAAAATGCTTTAGGTGAAGAAATAATTATATTCCAATCAGCATCTGTTTCTCCAGCCTTAAAGGTGTACAGTTCCGTTTTACCAGTTGTTTTGTTTTTAAGAACGTGTACAAATTCATTGTCAACCCCATATCCGGCAGCTAAATTTGTACGGCCAGGTAAATTACCGGCGTTGAAAACACCCGCACCTGCAGGATAAGCATACATATTCTTGTCGCCAAAATTTAAGGAAGGCAAATACACAAATGCGCCTTTTACCTCATCATAAAAGTTAATTACTATAGAGGCATCTGAGTTTCTGTTTAAGGCAATTTTCGCTGGAACAGTGAACTTAGTGTCAAAGGGTACTCCAAATAATCTATTAGCACCCAGGTAAGTGAAAATAAATTTACCATTCTCCATATAGATGTCGCCTTGTTGAATGCCGTACAAACCTTCAGGTTTAAACGCATAATCATGGTTGCTAAACAACTCCTCATTAAAGCCACCTAAGGTATAATCAATGGTATTGATTTTGGCAATGCTGTTATTGGTAATGGCTAACAGGCTGGTCACCCCAAAGATATTGGTGTAACGGAACTGGCTAATTAAACCAGGGATGGTGCTGCCATTGATGGCCGAATACACATTGCGCTTAATGCTCTCGGCGTTATAATCTGGTGTAACCATTGAATTCATGATGTGACTGATGTCTGAAGCACTGCCATCAGCCGTCGTTTCTGCAATTACTAAACCTTCACCAATGCTATTTCTTACATTGACATTCCATGAGCTGATGTATTGCAATTGGGTTGCCCTATCTGTAGCAATCAAACGGAGTTGGTAATATTTCCCAAAATCATTTGGTCGTAACCTGATCTCTGCATCAAGGTCTTTAGTAGTGGCTAAAAGCTGACTGGTGGTATCTGAAGGATCAATATTGATTCTCCATTCATACATCACTTCCGCATCTGTTAAGTTAGTTGTTAATTTTGGCTTAACCACAAGATGATCAAACTGGAATACATTAAGTACGCCCATACCAGTTGTATCTACAGTAACGCCTTCAATCTTATTCAGGTCTAATGTGCTTAAATCCTTTTTACAGGCAAAAATTGTTGCTATACCTATAATGAACAAGGATAAGCGGATATATTGTTTCATATTCTTCATCACTTAATCGAATTTTGATTTAGTATAATATAGCGGAACGATGTCTTGTCCTGCTTGTGTTCCCGTATCGTGTTTAAGGTGGTCGTTAGGATGATCTTTATTCCATTGTTTTACGTAATCGCCAAATTTGGTTCCCATGGCTTCGCAGGTTATTTGACCCAGCAATCTGAAATCAGCAGCCGCTAACACTTTTATTCCTGTTGTTTCTACAATAAGGCGATAAGCATTATTACTGGCTACAGCAGTGAAATAATAACGGTAATAAGTCCATGCTGGAACTACAATCTGGTTGGTCCAGCCTACCGTAAATTCTCTGGTTTCCAGGTTTCCTGCTTTGAAATCTTCAGCATCTACCAGTTTAACCTTAAGGTTTACCGTAGTAGTATTCAATACTTCAGAATTAAGGAGTTTAATGCTGAGCTTGCCAGTGTATTCACCAGCTTTAACAACACCGCCTAAAATTTGGTATTGGTTGCTCTTTGCTGTTGTAGTGCCATCTTCAACCGCTACTGCATTGAAATGACGGTCATAGTCTGCAGTATTACCCATAATTTTAACTTCAATTTCCTGGATATATTCGTCTTCAGGATTTCCTAAAAATGAATATTGCAGCGGTACTACACTGGTGAAGTTAACGGCAGCTTCCCCGGAAAAGGAAGAGATTCCATCTTTTTTACAAGAGGTTTGCAACAGCATTAAGCCTGTTGCAGCGATATAAAATATATTTTTAAGTCTTTTCATGATGATCATATTTAACTATTGAACCCTGTTGCCAAATTCAATTTCACTTGTCGGATATGGAAGTACATAGATTTTATCATCGGCTACTACCGTTGACCCTAAACCTGTGAAGGTAGTTTTGCCCAATCTTTTATAATAGAAAAACAATTGCCCTTCCATTAATAATTCTTTGCGGTATTCCTTTGTCAGTTCTTCTTTAAACACATTTGGATCAGTGCTTGTGATATCGGCAATGATACCCCTGCTTTTTCTTACTTTGTTCAGGTAGTCAACAGCCTTCGTAGGGTTGGTTAATGCATAACTTTCTGCTGCGATGTAATACATTTCAGGAATCCTGATCAAAGGCATGTTGTTCTTGTAGGTAGCATTCGTTTTTTGAAGCAATTTATTAGAAACATAACCTCTTGATTTTGATGATAACATGGTGTTGAAGCGTACATCAACTAAACCAACGTTTGCATTTGCTGTTTCATAGACTTCCTGAGCGCGTGATGAAGAAAGTAAAAGGGAATTATAGGCAGTGGCACTTTCACCATCCAGATAGAAATTAACAATATCTGTAAAACCAGTTACATTCAATGTAAAAATATGCTCTGGATAAAGTAAAGCATCTGTAGCAGCATATGATGGTGAAGTAATCAGCTTTGCAGCTGAGTAGGCAATTACCTCTTCTGCAGCTGTAGCAGCATTACTCATACTTGCAGCATCGCCTTTCCATTGAAATACCCTTGCTTGTAAGGCTTTTGCCGCATAATAATTCATGCGTTGTTCCCTGTTGTTGTAAAAACCATCGCGGTTAATCTCAGTGTAGTAAGTGCTAGGTTTTTTAGGGTTATTATAGATTGGATCTTCTTTTAATAAAACCGTAGCTTCTTCTAAATCCTTCATCAACAACTCCAATGTTTTTTCATAACTTAACTGAGGTGTCAGTTCCTTGGTAAATTGGGTAACATAAGGAATAGCCAATTTTGCAGCAATATCCTGGCGCTTAGCCATATTGCCATAGCCATACATCCTCATTAAATCGAAATGAAGAAATGCACGCAACCCTAATAATTCTCCTTTAATGATGGAATAACTAATTGGATTCAACAACGCTTTGTTCTTATCAATGTTAGCGAGGGCATTATTGATGTTGGCAATGCTATTGTACGATTTATTCCAAATGGCATCTAACGTAGCTACACTTTTTACACTTGTATAATTGTAAGATTGAAGATCTACATTTAAAGCCAGGTTAGGTAAAGTTGCATATTGCTGGGCTAGTAAATCGATTACATTATAAGTGGCGTTCTTTGAATATAAATCAGGATCAGTCATGCTGATGTATACGCCAATTAAGGCATCCTTAAAACCCGCTTCAGAAGAAAACTGGTCATCTGACCTGATTTCTGTCCCGGAGGTTACATCTAGCCATCCCTTTTTGCAGGATGCAGCTGATAATACAATAACGAGGAGTAATGCTATATTTTTAAATTTCTGAATCATGTTAATGAATTTAAAATGTTGCGGATAAATTGAAAGATAGAGTCCTTGCAAATGGATAAGAAGTACCACGCTCAATCTCAATAGAAGAGAATGTTGCCAACTCATTCATGTTAAAGCCAACTTTTAAGCGCTCTAATCCTAATTTTTTGCTTAGGCTTTTATCAAATAAGTAATAAAGGTTTACTGCAGCAATAGTGAACTCATTACGGTCTTGAATAAAACGAGTAGTTGCACGGGTTTTTTCCTCTGCAGGACTTGTGCTGCCATCTGGATTTTGGATATTGTATTGACCTAAACGTTTATAAAGTGCATTTTGCCCTGGAGCTGTCCAGCGACCTGTTAATACTCTCTTGTCAACATTGTAATTCATGTCTACATTTTCTACCCTGTCAACCAAAGTTTGGTTGTATAACTGGCCACCACCAAGGTAACGTGAGGTTACACTTAGGCCAATACCTTTATATTC
>NZ_JAZQPU010000454.1:0-9950 GCF_045628745.1 Pedobacter sp. | reverse complement strand
ATCACTTATATCACCGATAGAACAAACTTTGATTTAAGAGCAGCCGTCAATAAAAAGCTGGAGCTTAATGCAGATTTTGAATTAAATGGCAACAGACTTTCCTTAACTTATTTCAATGAGAAGCTGTCGGATGGTTTCAGAAGTACCTCTAACTACCGCATCTTAGACTATAAGAAATATGACAACACCTCAGTAGATGCGGCTAATTTAACTGCAGCACCCCTCACAAGCGATTTCCAATCAACAGATGAACGTCAGTATTATGCCTACACCACTACCACCAACGGCAGTACTTTGAATAAAGAAGGTGTTGAGTTTCAATTTGTCTCTCGTCGTTTTCCGGGTATCAATACCCGTTTTAAAATAGATGGTGCCTGGTTCAATTCAACCTATGAAAACACCTATCCCTTTTATAAAGTCATTTCCACTATTGCGGTAACCGAGGGCAAAACTAGTCAGTACATTGGTTATTATAATGATACCGATGGCAAGAATATTCAGCAATTTAACACAAACCTAACTGTAGACAGCGACCTGCCTAAATTGGGCTTAACGCTTTCCAGCTCTTTTCAAAACCTTTGGTTTACAAGTAACCAAATGGCCTTTAAATCGGGAACGCCAGTATCCTACCTCGGTGTGGATGGCGTAGAAAGACCATATACAGAAGCAAGTAAAACAGACCCTAACCTGAATCACCTGAACCTTACCCATGCGGCCTCCTTATTTAGAAAAACAACAGTCCCTATTGATCTTCAGGTGAATTTTAAAGCCACTAAAAGATTCAAAAAAACAGCAGCAGTTTCCATGTTCGTCAACCGCTTGTTTACCTATACCCCAAATTACACCAATAATGGTGTAACCGTTACCAGACAAGAATTTAACAGTCCATATTTTGGAATGGAACTTAATTTTAACCTTTAAATATATATAGAGCAATGAAACTATCAAAACTATCAGTCATCTGCATGAGCATTTTTAGCATGCTTTACTTCAGTGCTTGTAAAAAGAACGATCCATTGTCTACACCTCAAACTGCGGTAAGTGTTGATTTCACCAACCCAAAGGATATCACAGCGGTTGTGTTTTCAAACACACAAATTGTGTTTAAAGAAATTAACAGTGGTAAAACTACCAGTTTTAGCGTGGAAGCTGGTAAAGCTTTGAATGTATCTTTAGCAGAAGGATCGTATGATGTGAGTCTTGATGGGGACATTAATTATGTGGATGGCACCGAAAAACTGACTGATAAAGTAAGTGGCTATAAACAAGGTGTGCTGATTAATGGTGACGCTTATAGCTTTAATTTAGCCTTATTTATCTCGCATGCCAAAGCAGACTTTGTAATCAAAGAAGTTTTTTATACAGGTACCGTTACACCAGAAGCAAAGGTTTATAATGGCGATAAGTATTTCATTATTTACAACAATACGAATGAAACTTTATATGCTGATGGCTTGGTGATTGCTGAAGCTGCTTTTGTATCGACTACAAAAAGAGAGTATACACCCAGTATAATGTCGCAAGCCTTTTCTGCAGGTTCGTTGATGATGATCCCAGGCGATGGCACTAAATACCCTGTTTTACCAGGAAAACAAATTGTAATTGCTAACAATGCCATTAACCATTTAGAGTACAACATCAACTCCCTGGACCTGACTAAAGCAGACTTTGAAATCCCTTTGATTTCCTCTATCAATGTAGACAATCCTCAGGTAACAGATTTAATTGGCATTACTTCTTCTATGACCATGCACAACCGTGGTTTTAAAAGTTATGTGTTGGCGCGCCTTGAAAAAGGACAAACTGTAGATGCCTATAAGTCTGCAAATTTGTATACCTATGGTTATCAAAATGCTTTAGGAAATACCACAAATTCTACAGCATATAAAATTCCAAATGCACAAATTATCGATGCGGTAAACTTATCTATTCCTTCTGGTTTTGAATGGATCCTTACTGATCCTTCATTGGATAAAGGATGGTCTTATTGCGGAAAAGTTGATCAAGATGCAACGCGTTACGGAAAAAGTGTTCGTCGTAAAGTAAGTGCAATCGCAGATGGGCGTGAGATTTTAAAAGACACCAACAACTCTACTTTAGATTTTGAGGCTGAAGCTAAGCCTTCTTTAATGAAATAATTAATGCAACTGCAAAAACTTATATTATCAATTGCATTCCTGGGTATAGGTCAAACCTATGCCCAAGATTCTACCTCCCGGGTATTGCAATTGAAAGAACAAACATCGCCTGTTACTGCCATTGCCGACCAGTTTTTTAACAGTCCGGCTTTACGGCCTTACCAGCGTAATTTTGGCTTCTCCCACCTGTCGGCCACTTATACCAACGACCAGCAAGATCTTTACCTGCAACAAAAAGGAAATGGCCAAAAAGGTTACCAGGTCAATTCAGAAACCTATATTAAACAATCACCTACCCTCACTTTATGGGGCAAGGCTTACTATATCAACGAAAAGATTAAGGGGGTAAATTTCAACGAATCTTCAGATTTTGATATCGTTTACCCTTATGTAATGACTGATACTGTTGGCGGTGACCTGAATTCGGAAAGTTATTTCTTTAAAGGCGGACTGGCAAAAAAAACAGGTAGAAATAACTTTGGTTTTGAAGCCAGCTACCGGGGTGTACAGGCTTTTAGAGATGTAGATCCAAGGCCTTTAAATATTACATCTGACATTCACGTTAATTTCTCTGCATCAAGGGAAATCAGCACAAAATATGCGCTTGCACTAGCCTTGAAAGGGCAGAAATACACGCAAAACAATGAACTTGATTTTGTAAGTGAGCTGGGTTCTCCACTGGTTTACCACGATGCTGGTTTAGGCGCCTATAATAGACTGTTGGCTGGAGAAAGGAAGAAAGCCTATTATAGTGCCAATAGTTATGCTGCGGCATTTTCCCTAGCCCCTATTACGCAAAAGGGCTTCTTTGCCGAAATTGCTTTTAAGCAGTTTTCACTGGATAAACAATTAGACCGCATTGCCTCCCCTATTTCGGAAGCCGATGAAAGAACATACGAGGGCAGCATTGGCTACCTTAACAAAGAAAACGACCATCACTTTGTGGTTAAAATAAATGCATCTACATCACAGCGTAAGGGGCTTGAGGCTAAATTCAACAACAATGATGTAGAAAGTTCTGTACAAAGAATAAACAATAACGTTCGTTTTTTGAATGATAACTTAACCCTGAAATTGCATACTGTTTATGGCAAAACAGCAGGAACTTTTAACTGGTATATTGGTGGTGATGCACAGTTTACAACCAATAACCAGCAATATGTAGATCCTGCACGTTACCTTGATTACAGCAGCTTGTTGGTTGGCTTAAATCTAACCGGTGTAAAGCATTTGAAAAACAGTGTGTTCAGTGCCCGGGTACAAGTATACAAAACAGAAATGTTGGAAAGTAATTATTATTGGGATGATGCCAACCCAAAAACTGCCATTTTTAGCATGTTAAACAGTAATTTCGCGTACCTTAGCGCCTCCAGTATGACATACGGTGTACATCTGAAAGCTGATTTCCCCGTGTCAGAAAAATTAGCGTGCTTTATTCAGGCTGAAGGATGTTACCAAACGACTATCAATAGAAAATACTTCGGCATTACTGCTGGATTTTCATTTTAAAAACAACACATGAAGAGGATTTTTACCATAGCAGCTATCCTTGCCGTATTTATAACAAGTACAGCTTTCATAGATGAAATTGATTTAAAAGCATTACGCAAACAGTACGAAAAACCAATTGCAGAATGGCCTAAACCTACTCTTGATGAAGGTATCGATTTTCAGGAGTTTAAATCGCTTGTGGCTATTGATTCTACATATTTTAAAACCATGGCTAAACCTAAAGTGAAGCTTGGTAAACTGTTGTTTTTTGACCCTATGTTATCCAGCTCGAGCCAGATTTCCTGCAGCAGCTGTCATGATCCTCAAATGTCTTTCGGCGATAAAAGAGCTGTTTCTTTAGGTAACGACCATATGTTAGGTTCAAGAAACACCCCTAGCTTAATGAATGTTTCGCAAAGGAAGTTTCTATTTTGGGACGGAAGGGCAACCACACTAGAGGAACAGGCTGTTGTACCGATAAGTACGCACCATGAAATGAACATGGATACCAAACAATTAGGCCAGAAACTAGGTAAAATTAAAGCCTATGTTGCTTTATTTAAAGAGGCTTATGGTACCGAAAAGATTACCGTTCCACAGATAGCAGATGCTTTGGCTAGATTCCAGGAGACTTTAATGAGTCGCCGCAGTCGTTTTGACCGCTTTCTTGATGGTGAATATAAAGCCATGACAGATCAGGAAATCCACGGTATGCACCTGTTCCGTACTAAAGCGCGTTGCATGAACTGCCATAATGGTCAGTATTTGAGTGACGATAGCTTTCATAATATCGGCTTAACTTATTACAAACGCAAGTACAATGATTTAGGGCGTTACAACGTCACTAAAGATGCTAATGATGTGGGTAAATTTAAAACACCTTCGTTAAGAGATGTGATGAATAGTAACCCCTGGATGCACAATGGTCTATTTGATAACATGACAGGTATAGTTAACCTCTATAATAGTGGCATGCATATGATAGATCCTAAGCCGGAGCAAAAGCTGAAAGACCCTTTGTATCCGCAGACGGACCCTATTTTACAAAAACTGAACTTAACCGGCGAAGAAGTTCAAGCTGTTGTAGCCTTTATGAATGCCATTACTGCTACACAATATAAAATGCCCCGACCAGAATTGGTGAGAGACAAATAAGTATTTTTTTAAGATCCATAGAAGCCTGCATCATTCCCCATGAGCAGGCTTTATGGTTTCTTTAACTGTGCCACAGGTGAGCATCTCCTCACCAAAATAAGGGTTTTTGATGTCTTTACCCTCGCTTAGCCAAAACGCCCCTTTATCGTTTAATGCCATAGGGCAATGCGCTACATAAAGTTCGCCATCACTTATACCGCTTTGTTTGATTAAAGGAATAAAAGCCTCGTTTAAATGAGCGTATATGGCTCTTTGTGCTTTAATATCAACTGCGGTGGTCATTTGCCTTGCTGCCGTTGTTAAAGCCCCTGCATCTTTAATTTGCTTAGCTCCTGTTTCAATGGCTAAAGCGGCCACTTTTGCTCCCGTAACATTGCCTGCTGTGAGGGCATTGGTTAACAACTGGTATTGTTGGTAAACGGCATTCAGCTGGTCGCTGTTTAAGCCAGTTAGCTTTTTTGTTTTTACCACAGCAGGAATTGGTGTTGCTGTGCGCTGCTGCTCAGGTTGACAAGCCATGATCATCAGGGATAAGAGTGTTAGCATTATTATTGCTGTTTTCATTGATTTAATTTTTTAAGGATCTCAAAGGTTTCTTCTTTGTTTGTAATCAACTGATTCTTATTTAATTTTCTATTGGAAAATCAATCCAATTGATTCGAAGCTTAATTGTGGTGTGACATTGGGTTTTTCCCTTTTTTTAGGATGTATTCGCTGTAAAGCAGGTATGCACCCGTAACAACCACCTGATCGCCTTTTTGCAGTCCTTCCTTAATTTCTACTGCATCAAAGCTTTCCATTCCTGTGGTCACCTTACGGGGTTCAAACTTGCCCTTTGCAGTTTCTATCCATACATGGCTTCCATTTCCATCACGGATCACTGCATTAACGGGCAGGCTCATTCCATTGCCTTTGCTTTGCGAAGGCACAAAAATATTGGCCTGTAAACCCGGCTGCCATTGGTTATTTGGATTAGGGAGTGTACCCCGTACCTGGATCAATTGAGACGACGCTTGCAATTCTGGGTTAACAAAATTCAGCGATACCATTTGTGGTTGATCGTCATAACCGGGAATCACTACTTTCACCTTTTGCCCCTGTTTAAAATCAGCCAGTTCTGCAGGGTAAATATCTGCTTCTACCCATAAAGATTGGTAACCTTCAATGCGCATTAAAGCGCTGCCCTCGGTCACATATTGTCCTTCGGTAACAGCTAACTCAGCCACGGTACCACTTTCTGTCGCCAGAAAAGTAATGTTTGGGTTTGTCTTTTTATGCTGCTGCAGGGTCTGTAGCTGTGCTTCCGTTTGTCCGTATAATTTTAACTTCTGTTTAGCCGATTGTAGGATTTGCTTAAAGGTCTTGTCGGCCGGAAACTCGGCTGCCGTAGCCAAAGCTAACAGGTATTCCTGCTGTAAAGAAGCCAGTTCTTCGGCATAAATTTGGTATAAAGGCTGTCCTTTGGTTATTTTCTCACCTGTTTGCTTCACAAATAATCGGTCAAGGCGACCAGCAACACGACTGGAAATATACGTTATTTTTTCAGGGTTAATGATCAACCGGCCGTTCAATTGTTTAAAGGTTTCCATGCCCTCTGTGGCCATAGCCATGGTGCTGATGTTAGCCAATGACCTTTGTCGTTCATCAAGGTGTAGCGCCAGTTCTGCATTACTTTTCTCAAAAGGTACAAGATCCATGGCGCAAATTGGGCAGGTTCCCTTTTTATCCTGCACAATTTGCGGGTGCATAGGACAGGTATAGGAAACAGCTTTTCCCTGTTGCACTTCTTTTTCTGCCTGGTTGCATGCGGTAAAGAACAATAGAGGAACAAGCAGTATCATTGTAAGGATTCTAATTATATGTTTTGTTTCCATGGTTAATCCGTTTTTGTTTTTACCGTTTGGATGAAGCTCTCACTATCCACCAAATAGGCCGCATTTTTGGCAAACTCTGCATTTTCAATTTCTGTGAATACCTGCACTTCCTGCGCAAGCTTTACCCCTGTTTTCAGCGTTATGGGAATAAAGGTTTTGCCCTGCTTTTTAAAAGCAACATCCTGGTTACCGATAGACACCACAGCTGATTTAGGCAGCCAATAACCTTTGCTGGCAACAAATGGAAATTGCCCGCTCACCAGCTCTCCGGCCTGAAGTCCACTGTTTTGAAGATAAACCCTGGCGATCACAAAGTTTTCTCCAGCATTGACCACCGGTTGCAGCATACCGATTTTACCCCTTAGCGTTTTCTCCTGATCTGCCGTTCTTTGAATGATGACGCTGGTTTCTTTGTTCAGCTGTGCAACAACACTGGGCAATAAAGAAAATTCTACCACCAGGTTCCCCGCTTTGTAAATGGTGAAAATGCTTTGTCCGGCACTGACGTACTGACCTTCACGAAGTAATATAGGCGAACTTGCAGGGTTTGCGGCAGTTTGGTTAACAGGTTTGTTAGTGCTGTTTCCGGCACCCATATTATCCATTCCAGCACCTCCGGCATTTGTTGTTGCCGCTGTAGGTGAAGCTGCAGCTGTTGCTGCCTGTTGTTCTAAAATATAACCATCAGCATGACTAAAGACAGGCACCCTGTAAGAAATTTGTCCTGTGCGCAATATTCTGCTGACCTGTGTGGCTGTCATCCCTAAGTTCATTAATCTTTGTTTTGCAGGTTCGAGCATGCCTTCCTGGTTTCCCGACGACTGGATGAGCAATAATTCACGCTGTGCTGTGGCAAGGTCTGGTGAATAGATTTCCATCACCAGCTGTCCTTTTTTAACCGGTTGAAAATTGTATTTGATATACAACTTTTCTATACGCCCAGTAACACGACTAGCGAGCTGCACTTGATTCCTTGTATCATTCACCACGCGGCCGGGCACTTCAAGTGTGTAAATTTTTGACCCTTTCGTTGCCTTTACCACAGGAAAGTGAGCTGTCTTTTTTTCTTGTGGCAAAGTGGCCTTGTTTTCTATTGTAAGATCTGCTGACTTTTTGGGTTTGCAGCTTTGTATAGCCATACCCAAAAAACCAACTATCAAAAAGCTAGCGATATAATTCCTTTTCATAATCGACGATCATTTGGTACAACTTAATTTTCTCTTCCAATACGGTGGAGTGCATCATGGTCAAGGCCTCCCAGGAGCTGATCACTGCAGGCAGCTGGAGTTTATTTTCCTGGTAATTGATAAAGTCGGCATCCATGGTTTTCTGAAGTGCAGGGATAATCTTTTCTTCCATAGCCTTGATTCTTTTTTCCATGGTCTTGATTTGATATTGCATGCCTGTTAACATTCCCTGGCTTTCTTGCAATAGGCCAGCTCGCTGTTTTTCCATCGCCTGAATTTCATAATCCATCGCTTTAGCCTCCGCTTTATACATTTTCGATGACCATGGTGAGATAGGAATGCTGACCATTCCCATTACGCTATAGGCCTGGGGCATCATCTTTCCTAAAGGAGACATGTGGTCAAACCGGATTTTAAAGTCGGGCTTAGCCTTTGCTTTCATGGCCGATATGCCCAGCTTCATGGAATTAATGTTGAGTTCCATCTGCGCAATGTCTTTCCGCTGACTAGCCAATGCGGTCGTATCCATCACACTTTCTGCTAAAAACCGGGGCTGATAGCTGAGGTCGATTTCCAGCGGATGGCTGCCCGGTAAATTCATCAGGCTGTTGAGCCATGCACGGGCTTTTTCAATTTCCCCTTCCTGCATGCTGATCATGTTTTCATTTTCTTCAATATTGGCGGTGGCTTTATATACCCCCGACAGCTGGCTCTGGTTGTAAGGATAGCGGATTTGCTCAATCTTTTTCATCATCTGCATGAGCTTTGCATTTTCTTTCAGCACCTTAATGCGCTGTTGGGCAACAACCCAGGTAAAGTACAAAGTTTTTGCCTGTGCTTTCAGCTCATTCAAGGCAATATCACGACCAGCAAGTTCTACTGCAGCCTGCGATTCCACATAACGTTTTTGGGCATTGAGCTTCGCCGGATTAGGGATTTCCTGTTCCAGCTGGAACATCAGGGCACCTTTATCACCTTGTTCCATTACCTGCTGACCGGGATAAGGCGTCATGAAAGTTCCAACACCAACCATGGGGGCCATCCAGGCAGTGCCAGCCTCCGCTTTATGTTTGAAACTTTCAGCTTTTAGCGCATAAGTCTGCAGCAAAAGGTTATTGTTCTCTATTCTTTTTAATACCGTATCCAGCGTTAAAACTTCCTTTTGAGCCAAGAGTTGAAGCGGTAAAAGTGCCAGTAACAGGGCTATTTTTTTAATGCTGAACATGATGTACCTCCAGTTTTCCGTATTTTTTCAATTCATATTCTTTAGCCATTAAAAAGATCAATGGCGTAACCAGTAAAATGTGTGTAGAGGAGGTCAATACACCTCCTATCATGGGTAATACAATAGGCAACATGACATCAGTGCCCACACCCGTTGCCCATAATACGGGGATCAGGCCAAATAAGGACACACAAACAGTCATTAATTTCGGACGAAGTCGCCTGGCAGCTCCCCTGACCACATATTCACGTAAATCATCTCGAGTACCTATGTGAAGACGAGAAGTGCACGTGGATTGACGGTGGCTTGAAACGGACTCGAATCCCGAGGGCATGTGGTGTCGGTAGGGTCAGCGCTGGGCGAGTAGCTACTCGAGTAAGATTTCAAAGCCCCGGAGGAGATTGCTACTCGGGTAGCAACTGGCGGAGTCGTAGATGGCCATTTAGTGAGTATCGGAAGAGTAGTGCCAAGCTCCTCTATGACTGGCTAACTGCTTTGATGAGACTGCCGATTGCTTTCGTCGCCACAACTGAGCTCTCTACTTTGGCTCTTGGCACAACTCTGAGTGCTCGAGTATTACTCGAGTAGACTACTCGAGTGGGCAGAGTACCAAAGTCCTCGTTTCTCAAGTGATTACTCGAGTACTAATCCCCATCACCGGCATACTCGCCCGGCGCTGGTGGCTGATTGTTGAGCTTGACATAGACGTATTAGGCGAGGTTCGCAAGGAGGTGGCAGATGCTGGCAGGATGGAGCAGAACGGACGCTGGGAAGACGTAGCTGAGGCTTGAAGTGCCAATTTTGATGCATTGATCAGCTACTAGCCAAGGATACAAGCTTTCTGCGAGTTTGGACTCGAGCATCTGTTGACGCCTAGTAG
>NZ_JAZQPU010000453.1:0-2760 GCF_045628745.1 Pedobacter sp. | reverse complement strand
GATCAGCTGACCGCCAAGTCCGGCAACGGAATTGACAAAAATAAAGGCTGCACTAATGGCTGCCGCTTGTTTTTGGTCTGTCCATTTCAGAAGCAATAAGACCGGCGATAGAATAATACCCCCACCAATGCCGATCATCCCCGAGAGCAGGCCAATTACACCACCAACAAATAAGGAAATCACCGTATTGGAAGGGCGCAGATCTTTAGGGTCTGTATTTTTGAAAAAGAAAAACCTCGCCACAGGAATAAGCAGCAGCAGCCCTAAGATCTTTTTATAAACAGCACTTTCTATCACCATCATGCCCCCAACAAAGGAAAACGGCACCGAGGCGAGTGCAAAAGGCCAGAATGTTTTCCAGCGGAAATGTCCACCCCGATAAAATTGGATAAAAGAGGTGGAAGAAACAAAAAGATTAAGCAAAAGTGCCGTGGGTTTCATAATAGCTGGCGATACAGCAAAAATGGCCATCAATGCCAGGTAACCACTCGCGCCGCCATGTCCTACTGAGGCATATAAAAAAGCCACAATAAACAACAGCACATAAAAAAAGATAAAGTTTTCCTGCATAAATTAATCTGGTAATAAAAGGATATTCACGGCATCTCCTGCATTGAAAATCTCTTGTTCTTCGGGCAAGCAGATGAGGCAGTTGGCATGGGCAAAAGAGCTTAACCGAAAGGATTCTTGCGCTGATAGTGGCGTTGCTTTACCGTTTTCATAAATTCCTTTTAAGAAATGGGTTAATCCGGTGGTCTTTTGATATGGATGACTGAGTTCAGCCTTGATTTCTTTAACGCTATTTTTTAAATGCGACAAGCGCTTTACTGCAGGAAGCACATAGTTGTAATAACTACTCAACACAGAGGAAGGGTTTCCGGGAAGGCCAAAGATGAGCTGCGCTCCCTTTTTACCAAAATAAAGTGGTTTGCCCGGTTTCTGTTTTACTTTATGAAAGTGCTGTTCTACGCCGCAACGCTGGGTAGCTCCAATGACAAAATCGTAATCGCCTACACTAACCCCACCGGTCAGTAAAACCACATCTGCCTTCAGCAAAGCTTTTTCTAATACGCTAATCAAAATTTGCAAGTCATCATCTGCATGAAATACTTCAATTTGGTCAATGCCTTCTAATTGCAATGCCGCCTTTAGGGAATAGGCGTTAGACTCATAAACCTGTCCGAACTTTAAAGGCACACCAGGTTGCTGAAGTTCTTTGCCTGTAGAAATAATGGAAACTTTAGGCATCGGAAAAACCGATACGGTAGTGATGCCTATGCCTGCCAAAAAGCCTATTGCAGCGGGCGTAAGCAAACTTCCTTTAGCCATTGCTAATGCTCCAGCTTTTATTTCAGCGCCTTTTTCACGCACATTTGTACCTGGCTTAAGTGAAATATCGTTGAGCACTACCCTACCGTTTTTCAGGCTGATTTTTTCCTGCATCACTACTGTATCTGCACCTATGGGCAAGGGGGCTCCGGTAAAAATGCGACTGGTTTCACCGCTGTTTATGCTTAACGAATTTGAGGCTCCTGCAGCCATTTCACCCACTAAACGCAGCTCTTGTATATCGGCTTCATATTGAAAGGCATAACCATCCATAGATGATTGCCGGAAGGCAGGAATATCATATTGTGCATAACAATCTTCAGCAAGGATATGTCGGCAGGCTTTATCAATAGGCTTTTCCAGAGGTTGAAGGGCTATTAGATGGTTTATAATTTTAGCTTTGGCAGCAGAAACATCGATCATAGACAAATTTATCCTCCAATGGTTATCATGCTTCTGTTTTGAATGGCAGCGGCATCTAGTTTTTCAAAGTGGGCATCAAACTGGCCACCGAGTTCTTTTTTCTTGCTCCAGATGGAAGCTTTAATCAGCGGTAACACTTCTTCATTATTGCGAAGTGCTGTCAATAAATCTGTTTCTCCATTGCTAAAGAGGCAGTTTTTCAATTTACCATCAGCAGTAAGGCGCATCCTGTTGCAGGTACTGCAAAATGGAGCAGTCATGGTGCTGATAATGGCAAAAGAGCCCTCGTGACCAGGAATCATAAAGCTTTTGGCGGTATCATGTGGTGCTGCCTCTATAGGCAATACGGTAAAATCTTTGCTGATGACAGCAAGAATCTCCTCCAACGAAAACATTTTATTACTGGTCCATTTGTTTCCGCTGAAAGGCATAAATTCAATGAACTTAATTTGTATAGGATGGTGTTTTGTCCAGTCGATGAAATCTTTAATCTCCTCATCGTTTAATCCTTTCATCACCACCATATTGATCTTCACTTTAATATGATGATGCAATAGCAGCTCAATATTGCTGCGTACCTGGTGGAAAACATCGCGACGGGTAATCAACAGAAACTTTTCTGGCTGCAGCGTATCCAGACTGATATTCACTGTTTTAATACCTGCTTCTATGAGGGTAGGCAGCATTTCTGCTATCCTGGTTCCGTTGGTGGTGATCACCAACTCTACAGGGAGTTTACCCAGGGCGGCAATAATTTCTGCAGCATCCTTTCGTACCAAAGGCTCACCACCGGTTAACCTGATTTTCTTTACCCCCTGTTCCACAAAGATTTTGGCGAGCGTAATGATTTCCTGCGTCTGCATTAATTTTGACGCAGGTGTAAAGTCATAATCCTCCTCGGGCATGCAATAAAAACAGCGGAAGTTGCAGTTATCGGTAAGCGATATCCGCAGGTAATCGTGCACTCGTCCAAAAGAATCGCTGATCATGTGTGGTTAATTAAGTTGA
>NZ_JAZQPU010000452.1:0-2698 GCF_045628745.1 Pedobacter sp. | reverse complement strand
GGAATGATATCGCTATGTTTAAACATCCTGCTGTTAAGCGCAGCTTCTTTATAACGCTCATAATTTTGCCATATACTCGTGCTTTCAATCGCTATAGGACTAGCATTAGGCCTTCTTACAAGGCCAAAAACCAAAACGCTGATCAGGAATACCGGAATTAACAACAGCTTTTTGCGCATGGCGTAAATATTTAGTTCATTGCAATTTATAAAAAAGAATGAAACAAAAAACTGCCCTTATCCTGTTCAAGGATAAGGGCTGTTCTATCAAAGGAAAATTTAAAAATTATTTCTTTGCTTCAAGCAATTCAGCAAGTTTAGATTGCAATTCTTCACCCCTTACGTTTTTAGCTACAATTTTTCCAGATGGATCAATTAACACATTAGAAGGGATAGCTTGAATGCCATATAATTTAGCAACCTCGTTGTTGAAATATTTCAAGTCTGAAACATTCGTCCAGGCTAAACCATCATCCTGAATAGCTTTCAACCATGCATCTTTACCTGTTTCTCTATCAAGTGAAACGCCCAGTACCGTAAAGTTTTTATCTTTATATTTGTTGAAGGCAGCCACTACGTTAGGGTTTTCTGCACGACAAGGGCCACACCATGAAGCCCAAAAATCAATCAGCACATATTTACCTTTAAAATCAGCTAATTTCACTGGTTTGCCATTGGTATCATTTTGTGTAAACTGCGGTGCCATTACGCCTACTGATGTAGATTTAGCACCATTGATTGCCGTACTGATGCTTTTACCAAGTTCCGTCGCTTTTAAGGCTGCAGAAAACTTGTTAAATTCAGGCTCTGCTTCTTTGGCATTAATATCATAACCTAAATTGCCTCTAAAAGCCGTTAAAGCCACGAAGGAGTTTCTGTTTTCGTTGATGAACTTCTGGATTATAGGCTTGCTTTCTTCCTGAATAGCCTCAGCACGATCATCTAAAGTCTTGATATACGCCTGGTCTTTTTGTTGCTCCGGGCTTTTCGACTGGTATTCTGCTCTTAAGGCATTCATTTTATCGGAGGTAGGTTTTAGCATTGCTGCTAATTTGGTATTGTCATCATTTAAAGGCGATCCTTTGACAACTGCTTTTTTCAATGAGTCAGCAGCAGTAAGTGTTATCGCTTTATTCTCTAAATAAATCACCAAGGCATCAGGGCCAGTTTTTTTACTAGGATTCACCGCCGGTGCAGGGTGTTTTAAAATCAACTGTGCTGTGGTAGGGTCTGCTACCGTGCCCTTAAACTCAAAGCTTCCATTGGTAATGGCTGCAGAATCTAACACAGGCGTTGTGCCTTTTCTGTAGCTCAAATAAACTTTCGAAGGTGCATTTAAGGCACCTATTTTACCTTTTAAGGTAAATCCATTTTGTGCAATAGCTGCAATTGGTAACAATAAAGCAGCGGATAAAATAATTTTCTTCATTTGTTTTTCAGTTTTTTTAGGTAATGTGGTTTCAGCTAGACGATAGCTAATCCCTTTGTCAAACTTAGGGATTGTAATTAATTTATCGTTAATGAATTTATAATGTTACAGTAATTTTTGATAGGTCCGCCACCATAAATCTGGAATTTCTCCATTTACTGCTGTATTGTAATCATCGTAACGACAAGGGATTAAATGAAAACGCTCATTTTTAGAGATGCCCGTGGGGTAAGGTACCTGCATCCACCAGCGGTCAGATTTTTTGCTTTTCACAAAAACTATTTCTCCGTTACCTTCACTTATACTTGCCCGGTAAGTGATATAATGCGACTTTGGTGTCAGCGGGAAATCTCTTTTGCGGTTATAAAAACCGTCCGCAAAATACCAAACCATTTGTGCCAGTAACATGGCCGTCTGACTGCTACGGTCAAAAGCAGGATTGAATTCATAAAAACCAATGGACGTTAATTTATCGTTCAGGCCTGCATAACGGGCAATACTGCATGCCTGCTCTCCATAAAAGCCATTCGGACCTGCATTGGCATTGCCCATAGCATCTGATGAACGTACTGCGGAGATGTCAAAGCTGATCATATTTGCATTTCTAATGATCGGCTCGGCTAAAGAAATATCCGTTGCAAATTCTCCCAAACGATGGACGTCGAAATATAGTTTATTTAACACCTTCAGGCTATCCTGATTTACATAATAGGTTTGGTAACCTACATTGCTGAAATTAAAAAGGTAATTTGGTTGGTGAAGAAATATTTTATTAAGGTAGCTGTCCGAACTGGCTGCAATGCCTACATGGTCATCTTCGTGTAAATCAAACTTATTGTCTACCACTACCAGGTCAACTTTTTGCTCCAGCTGCTCGTAAGCCATGTACTGTGCATAAGTGATATCTTGGCCGCCACCAATAATAACGGGTATGATATTCAGTTTAATCAATTCAGCAACCACCATTGTTACGGCAACATAAGTATCTGAAAGTGCTGCACCGGCTTTAATATTCCCTAAATCAAGAATACGGCTGTTGTAATTGCCCTCATGAAGGGTATAAAATTGTGACCTGAAATGGTCAGGCCCCAGTGCGCAGCCGTTGTTATTTACCGCAGCACGATCGTCAGGCACCCCGAAAATGGCAATATCAAAAACATTTTCTACCAGTTCGGGAAAGTTATCGGTGTAAAAAGTGGCCTTCAATCCAAGCTGACTGCTTAAAAATCCTTGTTTCGGCGTAATTCCCTTAAGGTTTAAAGGAGAAAAA
>NZ_JAZQPU010000451.1:0-4515 GCF_045628745.1 Pedobacter sp. | reverse complement strand
GGTGAGCTGTACTCCGAGCCAAAATGAGAATGAATTAAAACTAACAGAATCTCCAGGATGATTGCCCACTCACCTTCAACCGCCGCCCAGAGTCCGCCAACAAGCTTGAATAAATAATACAGCAAGCTCGTCACCAGGAATCATAATGGTTAGACCATCATACCCACGCCAGCCGATTGGGAGCTGGCATGTACAAAGCTATTGAATGATGAAGAGATGATATGGCGCTGGCTAGACCGGCTGCTAGGATCCTTCTGTTGCATGAGCATTGCTGTTTTGCGGCTCATAGGGATACCTTATTTCGGGAGTTCAGGATTATTCAAAAGAGTATGGGGAGGTAGACCGATGGCAGGATAAGTGTATAAGGATGAATGAGGAAAGGGAGAGAAGTACGAGAGTACGTAATATTTAATAATGAGGACGGGGAGTAGGCGTGGGGAGGATGATATGATAGATGAGAAATTCAACAAATGAACAAAGCCGACGTCTGCCTGCTATATGTGATTTCAGCATTTGTGCTGTACACCACCACTTCAGCTTGAATCTTGAAGCTGGCCAATGGCTGCTCCTTTCCCAACGAACTGAGCAACTTCTCCCACTTGGCGCCAGTGCGCTTCTGGCGGCTAACTTAGGGGGCCGCTCCTCTCACGTCAGCCGCGCCGTCCTCTAAATCCTCGCCATCTATCCACCAATCGTCCTTGACGATTCGCTTGCCAATATCAAGTCGTTCGCACCTGCTTACGTCACAAACCGCCTGGCTGCCTAGTCATGCAGTGTTCTTTCCTTCATCAACCAGCCGCTCCTCCCTCATCAACCGTTGCTTCCTTCCTTCGTCGCATTCGACCTTTCCGCCCCGAGCCAAGTCACCCCTTCCATAAACGCGATCGAAGTCGAGCGTTCCTTCTTCACCAATCCCTATTACAGCACAAGTGCGTCACTCCTTCCTCGCAACACCCTCGCGCCTACTTCCTGAACCAGTTGCGCCTTCCCCGATGCACCCATCAAAACCCCCTCCATCGTCCCTTCCCATCAAAAGTTGATCTTTCAGCCTCGCGTGAGAAAACTTTAGATAAGTTTTACGCGGTCGCACCCCACAATAAAAATTGCTTTCTTGGCTCAGTTGGTAGAGCGTAGGTCTCATATGATTTCTATATGACAACCCGATAGACGAGTTGGTAATCCTAAGGTCGTGAGTTCGAGCCTCACAGAGAGCATTTATTTTTTGTTTTGGGGGATCACTGCACAAGGGAAGGAGTGACATGGTGGGCATAAGTTTAGTTTTTAGTGAGTATAAAGCAGTAACACAAGATCTTCAGAGCAGTTTGTACTATCATATTAAGAATGGTGGAAGGCTTTATATTACCACAGATAGATGGTCAGCTTGAAATTATAAGAAGTATGCAGCTATAACCATTTACTAGATCAATCTTGACTGAGAGTTAAAAGATATGATGCTGGATATTATGCATCTAGTAGAGCCTATATATAACAGAGAGTATCTCACATGTATTCTATTTAAAATAATGGAAGACTAAGATATTACCAAAGCTATCTTCACCACTTGTGATAATGCCACAAATAATATAGTTATACTGAGACACTTCCAAGCTGCTACTAGATAAAAAAGCTACTTGCTTTTGTACTTTTGGCCATTTAAAGCATTTAAGGGTAATGTATATTGCATTACTCATATTATAAACTTAGCTATATAAGCTATACTTAAAGCCTTAAAGGCTAATTCTAAAGAGTATCTAAGCAGCTGCTAAGCTGCTATTTTGATAAGGGCTACACCTACATTCTAACTTATTTTTAAGCCTGATATAAGGATTGTAGTTAGTATAGCAAAAATGAGACAATATATTTATCTATTCAAAAACAAAAATAGTAGAGAGATGGCTTACAATGACAAATTACATTATATAAGCTTTTAGAAATAGAGCTCAAGCTTGACATGCTAGTGCAATAAAGCTCAATATGAGATGCTTTGAGGCTACTTTTTACTTTCAAAGATTGATTATATTATATTATCTATCTCAGATTTTAAACAATGAGCATTTAAGGTATTCAGCTGACCAATACTGATTAGTCTACTTTTAAGTGTCTAAAGTAGCTGTTTATAATCTTTGTTTGTGTCCATAGTATAGATGCAAATTAGTATTCACCTTACTTTGAATGCAGTCCTGCTTTAGTATGTAAGGATAATTAATAAACTCATGGCTAAGATAGAAGATACAAGATATCCTTAACAATTTCAGCAGCATATAAAGCAGCTCTTGCAAAGCTTATTGAGTACTAAACATTAGCAAAAAATCAGACTCAAAGTCATTCAAATGTGGCAATAGTCTTTGATCTAAGGATGAACCTTTATGCTTTTAATGCTATGTTTCCCTTAATCAAAGATATAAATCAAATTAAAAGAGCTAAATGACAGTTTCATAATGTGTAGTCACACTATTTTAATTATTAAAGAGAGCTAGATGCTACTGCTTTAGAGAAAGTTGACTTAAATTTTAAAATCCCAAATCAGGAAGCAAACTCAAACAATGACATATATAGTACTTATAATGTGGCAGCTGAAGTTGAGTACACTTATTGGGTAAAAGAAAAGCAAGCAAGTTGAAGCACAGATGTACTAGCATACTAGAACTCAAAGCAGTTTGAATACCCAGTCATAGCTCAGATAGCTAAAGACTACTTAGCTATTCTGGTGACTTTGGCTCCTTTAGAGCAGGTATTCAGTTAATATAGTGATTTATTTACTATAAAGTAGAATTATATGATATTTGACACTCAGATATCACTTCTGCCTAAAGAGCTGGGGTCTAAATAGTCTCTTCAAGTAGCTAGGAGCAAGTTTTGTTTTTGGCATAAGCTAGGCATTACCGTTCTCAAATTACAATATCCACTCTATTTATCTGAAATACCCATGTAATCCGGATAATTATCCCTCAATTATCCCTAGATATAAATATCTATCCATCAAGGTCAAGATGCTATCCAGATATACAGATACTCCACGTTGATTCTTATGCTCAATTCTGACTCCGTCTCAACAGTCTAGCTCTTGTGGTTACCAGAGGTATGAGGCTAGAAGGAGGGTGCTGATGAAAGCACGAAAGTGGCAAGATAACCTAGCATGCATTGCGCGTCGGTCGGACAGATTCTCCTATAAAAAACAGAGATTGGCCATTTGTTTAACTTGATGATTGGCAAACTCGATACCTACATGATCTATATATACTGGGAAGATTCTCTACCTTGGCGGTTCAAAGTAAAGCCGCCTACCCACCCTCTTCACTTGTCTAAGTGCTCATGTGAATAGCTCGTATCAAGTCCAGTTCTAGCGGGCTATGTAAACCCTGCCTCCATATCCTGATTCCCTCTTCATCAACTATTTGATATGTCTTCACCTAACAAATGAGCAAGTGCTGTACTTAAGCTCCATTCCTACCATGGATCATCAATCATCCTTCTTTCGGTTACCTGAGGCGTGAGGTTGGGTCATGTTGAGCGCAGGAGTGGCAGCAAGATTATTGGATGTGCATTCTGCTGCGCCTCATCGTCGTGCCTGGCCGTTGTTGTCATGAGCCTGGTTTTACATTTAGCCTGGTGAGGAAAATCTTTAGCTTCAACGGTGCAGGCCTCAATAGGACAAACCTCGCATAAGAAACTGAGCTTGGCCATTTATTGTAGTTTGATGATAAGGAACCACGTGCCCCTCCTTTCCGCTTACTGAAACCCTGGAGTGAATAATTCCTTCCAAGTCCACATTTAACGAGCTATAAGAGCCCCGCGCTCCGCCAATTTCATTACTCCTCTTCATCAAACTATTTGGTATGTCTTCACCCAGCAGATGGAACTGCTACTGTGCTTGAGCTCAACTATGCTGCGGCTGTGGTTACGATGAGGCGTGAGACTGGCTGATGCTGAGTGCGCGAGAGGCAGCGAGAGCAACGAGGATGTGCTTTGCTGCTGCAAAGGGTTGTGCATGGATTGTTGTCGTCATTAGACTTAACCGCGTGAATTATATACCGGTGATGACTTGTAGTTGCTGTGTGGTTTTCAATCTGCTAAACGCGTCGTCTATGCGGGACACGAAGTGCTCCATAGCAGCCACGCTCGTTCGTCAATTACTGGGTGATAGATTAAGAGGTTGGGACTCCGCAAGATCATTTATATGCACGAAACTTCTTGGCGTTGGCAGTTGGCACTTATCGCATGAGGCGTCCGGAATCGCATAAGCAAAGCCTAAGACATAGTCATTGCGCTACTTGAATTCTGATTTGGTATTATGCAGCAATTGGTGTCTTACATCTTTGTGATATTCTTCCTTCCTGCTCATCCTCTTTATCATCGTCGGTATGTTGGCTGTAACTTCATCCATTCTAAGAATGTTTGGTCATCATACCTTTAGGCAGACAATCCACGCTTCTCACTCTCCGAGAAGAAGATGACCATGCGCCACAACTTCTTCACTAGCACCTCAGCCTCCTCATCAAGCGCCTAATCATTGTT
>NZ_JAZQPU010000450.1:0-1568 GCF_045628745.1 Pedobacter sp. | reverse complement strand
GAATCGTTCATCACACATGAATATGCAACACCCTGGCTACAGCTCATGCATCAGGAAATGTTGCGGATTGAGGCCGGCCATTCAGACATCAATCCTTATGCTTTAACAAATGAAGCAGAATTTCTGGCCGTTGCTTCGGAATATTTTTTTGAAAAGCCTATAGCGTTCAAAAATAAGCATCCGGAATTGTATGCCCAGTTAAGCCGTATATTTGAACAGCAGCCTGACTATTCTTAATCTTCCAGATCCGGCCACTATATAAAATACTGGCCCCCTTTGGTCTTTAAGAAATGTTCAAAAGAAATATCTTCCTGTTTAATAAAGCCTTTGGCAGGTAGCCAACCTTTTGAAACCATTTCCACAACAGCATATAGACTTGCTGCAGTTGTCCATGAAATGGCACGCCAGGGCATTCCGTTGATCATTTTCGGTGTATAAGATTTGCTGAACTCTTGTCGGGAAAGATCATTCTTTACCCAGCCTTCAACAGCAGTATACACAACGACTACATCATCTTTGACCGGCGGCTTTGCGTTTTTCAAGATTTCCTCCAAGCGGGATCTATCGTCTTTTAAATGCAGTTCCTGCAACAAAAAATTCATCAAGTCACAGTGTCCAGGATAACGGATGGTCTTATAGTCGAGTGATTCTACCTTCCCTTCAAATGTATCGCACATGTTGCCCAAACCGCCAGAGGTATAAAATGCTTCATACTGGGCTCCTTCAAGGTTTATTGTTTCTTTGCCTTGCAGGGAGGGAACGGTTTTTCTTTTGCCATTGTAAATCACTTCGGCATCATTGATATATTCATTCACTAGACCAGTAGCCGACCAGGTTACTGAATAACCAAGTGCACCATCAGGGTGTTGAGGTAATGCTCCAACCCTTAATTTTATAGATCTCAAACGATCAAATTCCTTAGCCAGCGTAGCGCCTATAATGACAATAAGGCCGGGTGCAAGGCCACATTGTGGTGCCATTACTGCGGTGGATGTTTTGGCAAGTTCTATAATCTCCCCAGATGAACCTACATCTTCAGATAAATCGAAATAATGTTTGCCGAGTTGATGGGCAATGCGGGCAATGGCAATGTTTAGGAAAAACGGCAGGGCGCAAACAACGGCATCATACTTACTGATGGTTGCTTTCATGAAGATGTTGTCAGTTACATCGCCGGTTAAGGCTGTGAAAGGTAAGTCATGATGAGCATGGGGGACATATTTGTCTATTGCGGTTACTTTAAATTGCTCGCTTAACAGTATTGCAGCTAATGTGCCTACTTTTCCTGTGCCCAGACATAAGATCTTACTAATCATATAATTAATTTAAGATTTTTGAATGGCAATCAGGTAAACAAATGTTGGAATAAAAAGCGTACCCAAAAGTTTTAGGGATTGATCTCCTTTTCCTGTTTAGGTTAACTTAACTTGGATCAAGTCATAAACTTGTGGAGCAGGGGTTAAATTTCTAGCTTTGTGACTTATCATTTTACACACGATGCAAGAGAGCTACCTTCCCTTACTTAGTTTATTTCTTCCCGACTTTATTCTCGAACATTTTGAAATGAA
>NZ_JAZQPU010000449.1:0-2640 GCF_045628745.1 Pedobacter sp. | reverse complement strand
TGCATATTCCGGGGAAAGTTTACCACCGTTCCGGGATGAAAAGTTACCACTTATTCCGGACGAAACCTTACCAGTTGCTACTGGTCTAGAACACTTGAGGTGTGTGTATTATAATCAATAATAGGATTTATTTTCTTTTTCTCATAGAACCACCCAAAAGATCGACTTTATGTGCCGAAGCTGTCAATCTGTCTAATGCTGCATCAGCAATTGTAGGTTCATTGATAAACTCGTACCATTTATCCAGTGGCAGCTGGGAAGTAATGATTGTAGCCCCGTTGCCGTAGCGGTCTTCTAATATATCCAACAGGGCTAGTTTTGCATCGTGGGAAAGCGGCTTTAAGCCAAAGTCATCTAATATCAACACCGCATGTGCGGCGATCTGTTTAATCCATTTTAAGTAAGTTCCATCAATCCTTGCCTGCGCTATAGCTTCCAGGAACTTATTCATGGCCAGGTACATCACTTTGTGTCCCATCAGGCAGGCACTACGCCCCAAGGCGCAGGCTAAGTAGCTCTTGCCTGTCCCGGTCACACCTGTAATCAATACATTTTCACCTTTAGTGATAAACATACCGTCGGAGAGCCGTAAAAGCATTTCCCTGGTCAATCCTCTTTCAGGCTTGCAGATAATTTCTTCCAGCAGCGCATGGTAGCGCAGCTTGCTGTTTTTCAAAAGTCTTTCGGTACGCTGGTGGTTCCGGTATTCAATTTCAGCATGGCAAAGCATGGCGATGAGCGAATGAGCATCTTCCTGCTGATGGCTTGGCAGGTTCAGAGCGGCCTGATAGCGTTTGGCCATACCAGCAAGCTTCAAGGCGCTTAGTTGTTCTACGGTGGTGTTTTTATTCATGGTTATTTTATGTTATACAGTATTGTTTATTGATCAATTGATATTGTTGTAGGCGTCGGGGCCACGAAGATTGTTATGCAACGGTATGGGTGAGCCGGCTGTGGGTGCATCTTCATGCAGATCCATGTTATTCTGGAGAATGGTTTTTATCACGCCGTAATTATACTTCTTACCTCTTAATGCTCTTTTACATGCAGCCTCTACACGAGGGCCACCAAAAGAACGGATCAGCTGTAAGATGCCCAGACAAGGACCGTAAGCCTGGTGAATGGTGATTTTGCTCTCCATGATCTGACTAAAGAACTCGTGGGTAGATGGCCCGTTTTCAAGCGCCTTTTTCAAGTAATATTCCGGGTTCCAGCCACGGCGCTCGGCAATCTTCCTGTGATTTTCAGGCATATGATCCAGTAGCGTACTATAACCATGCTTTTTAAAGCTTCGGGTATGAATAGCAATACGCTGTAGCTCATGATAGACTTCCACATGGTCACTGCAATAAACCAGGTTAACTTCTTTGCCCAGATAGCTGAAAGGAACGCTGTAGAAATGCCAGTCTTCACCCAGTACCACATGGTAGTTCTTCTGGACCTTGGCCCTTGTGTAATGACGGATTTGATAGCTTGTTGCAGGTAGAGCCTGTAAAAGGGGTTTTTCTTCAGCATTAAACAGCTCCTGACGACTATAGCTTTTCTTTTGAAAGTTCTGCCCATGATGAAGATCCAGCTTGCAGAGAATAGCCTGATTAAGTTGATCCAGGCTTTCGAAAGTATCATTGCGTAATAAAGCAAAGACCCGGCGATAGGTTATCAGTACATTATTCTCAACAGAGGGTTTGTCCTTAGGTGAACCTGGTCTGGTAGCCAGTAAGCCGATCTGGTTGTGCAAGGCCCATTCCCGGAGCATCTCAGGAAAGGTAGGCTCATATTTACAAGTCCTTGTTACCCACTGCTTCATGTTATCTGATATGGCATTCATAGGCACGCCCTGAAAGTATTCAAGTATCGCATTCAGTGCGCCAATCAGGTATGGTAAGGTGGCATTAGGGAGCGCCTGAACGAACGAATATCCACTAAAAGGCAACACTGCAACCAGCACCGGACATTCAATGATCTCACCATCTTCATTTACATAATGCAGCTTTGATCCGGCAAAATCAATCTCCAGTAGCTCGCCAGGATTATGTTCCAGGTGCATGGCTGGTTTACGTACAGCCATTTCAATATCCAATAGCTCGCAAAACCGGGAGTACTGAAAACCAGCCGGATAAAGCTGTAGATATTCCTGCCACAAGAGATACCTTGTTACGCCCACACGTTTAAGTTCCAGGATAAAGTATGAAAGTTGATCTAGAAAATGAGCTTTACGAGGGTCTTCAGGTTCTGCTTTAACAGGCTTTGTCTTACTAAATACGGCATCAAGATCTGGATCTTTCAAGCTTAATAGCTCATCGTAACCTCGACCTGTGGCCCTAAATAAAGTAGAAAAGAGATGAACTGTGGGCCGCGACACCTTGGTCTGTTTTGCTATCTCTCTTTCAGAATAGCCGCGTTTGAGGAAAAGTAATATTTGTCGTACTCTTTGCATACTTAGTGGTTTGTTCGCCATCTCTATAAAATTGATCTATGATCAAATCTATCTGGAATGACGGGTAAACACACCTAAAGTGGTAACCTTTGCAGCGGAATAAGCGGTAACCTTTGTGTCGGAATGTCAGCCTTAAAAAGCCTGGTATTCTTGTGCAATGGTAAACTTTGCCCCGGAAAACCTGGTAAGGTTTGCAGCGGAAT
>NZ_JAZQPU010000448.1:0-2435 GCF_045628745.1 Pedobacter sp. | reverse complement strand
GTTCCCGACCAGGCGAGTAAGGCGCCAGCGATGATGACAAAATAAGTGAGCACGCGCCATTCGGCTTTTAAAAAGGCCATTGCCCCGTCAGCAATGTGGCCCGCTAGTTCTGTCATTGTTTCATCTCCTGCATCCTGCTTGACGACCCAGGCGCTTTGAATGGCCATGACTAAAATTCCTACCAGTCCGAAGACAGGTATCATGTAGATCAGATTGTTTTGTAAAAACTCCATACAATAATATTTGGTTGGTTAATGAAAAAGCCTTTAACTGCTTATACTAATATATATCATTTTTTTAAATATCTTAGTTGCCTTAAAGCAAATAAACCTTATCGCATTTCCCCCATTTAATGGAACAAGAAAATCAAGATCAATCATTTAAAAGAGAGTTAGGTTTACTAGACGGCACCATGCTGGTTGTAGGTTCCATGATCGGTTCAGGCATATTTATTGTCAGCGCCGATATTGCCCGCCATGTGGGTGCCGCAGGCTGGCTAATTTTAGTTTGGGTACTTACCGGATTAATTACAGTAATTGCCGCAGTAAGTTATGGAGAGCTGAGTGCCATGTTTCCAAAGGCCGGCGGACAATATGTGTACCTGAAGGAAGCTTACAATAAACTTATTGCTTTTCTCTACGGCTGGAGTTTCTTTGCCGTCATTCAAACGGGTACTATCGCTGCAGTGGGGGTTGCCTTTTCTAAATTTGCAGCTTACCTCTATGCGCCCTTAAGCGATGAAAATATACTCTATCAACTTGGCTCTTTCAAGCTAAATGCAGCACAGGTGGTATCCATTATTACCATTATCTTTCTCAGCTACCTCAACAGTCGTGGGGTCAAAAACAGTAAACTTTTACAGACCTTCCTGACCATCATTAAAATACTTTCCCTGTTTGGGCTCATCATCTTTGGTTTTACCATTGGTGCCAAAGCTGAAGTATGGAATGCAAACTGGGCTGACGCCTGGAATACACGTGCTTTTGATGCCTCTACCAACTCCTGGGTGAGCATTGGTGGCACCGCCTTATTGTCGGGAATTTCTGCTGCCATGGTAGGCTCCCTGTTTTCAAGTGATGCCTGGGTAGGGGTAACCTTTATTGCCGGTGAAATTAGAGATCCTAAACGCAATGTGGGCCTGAGTCTTTTCCTGGGAACCTTTATTGTCAGCATCATTTATGTGCTGGCTAACTTAATGTACATCTCAGTGATGCCCTTAAATGAAATAGCTTTTGCAAAATCCGACCGTGTTGCGGTGGTGAGTGCAGGTTATATTTTTGGCAGTATGGGTACCATCATTATTGCCGTCATGATCATGATCTCCACCTTCGCCTGTAACAACGGCTTAATTATGGCTGGTGCCCGTGTTTATTATACCATGGCCAAGGATGGCCTGTTCTTTAAAAAAGCAGCGTTGTTAAATAAAGCAAGCGTACCGGCATGGGCTTTATGGTTTCAGTGTATTTGGGCCTGTGCCTTATGCCTGACTGGAAAATATGGTGATTTATTGGATTATGTTATGATCATTGTGATCATCTTTTATATCCTCACTATTTATGGAATCTTCATCTTAAGGCGCAAAATGCCGAACGTGGAAAGACCTTACAAAGCTTTTGGCTACCCGGTATTGCCTTTTTTCTATATCATTATTGCGAGTGCCATTTGTGTGGCTTTATTGATTACCAAAACAAGTACTTGTGGCTGGGGCGTGGTTATTATGCTGGCAGGGATTCCTGTTTATTACCTTACAAAGCCTAAAGATTCATAAGGTCATAAACCTTAAGAAGCATCATGTAAAAAAGCCTTAAACGAAGAAGCGGGGATCTCGTAATGAAACAAAATCCCCGCCATCTAAATTAACGCTCTCGATATAAAGACGCTTTATTATACCTTATATTGTGTAACACTGAAAATAAATTCAAAAATATTTAGGTCAGGCTAATTTCAGGAAGCTGATTTTCCTTTGCAAAAGGGAAAAAGTACCGAAAAGTACACTGCAATAAAACAGGTTACTCAACAGCGTTCCCTTTAAAAAGGGGATTCCTGCTGCATAACAGGCCATCAGGCCGCTGAAATTTTGAGGATAAGTGCTACTCCCCATCCATACGCCAAAATTTGAAATTAGGAAGAAAACAGCCGTAGCCATCAGTGCACCGCCAATCATGCTGTTCACATTTACCTTTTTAAAGATCACAATACCCAATAGAATAATCAAAAGGTAAGATCCGTACTGCCAGTAAAAGCCGGGGTAAAACCAGGTAAAGGATGGATAATAGGCTGCATAAACAGTATTGTTGAGCAGCAAGTCGCTCAACCATGTCGCAGCAATAGGGATCAACAGCATTTGCCATTTCCTGCTGAAAAAGGCTGCACCAAAAAGTCCGATGGCTGCCACAGGTGAGAAATTAGGAAAGTGAGGCAGTGCACGTGAAAAA
>NZ_JAZQPU010000447.1:0-8800 GCF_045628745.1 Pedobacter sp. | reverse complement strand
CACAGGATCAACAAATATTATTTCATATTTGCCAGTATAAATACACTCACATGCTCGCATTTGCCAATGCTAAAATCAATATTGGATTAAACGTTACCGAAAAACGAGCTGATGGCTACCATCTGCTCGAAACCGTATTTTATCCGGTCAAACTTTACGATGTGGTGGAGATCACTGATGCCAAACATACCCATTGCATTGTAAAAGGTATGGCTGTGCCAGGCAATGAAGCCGATAACCTATGTTTAAAAGCTTTTGACATGCTGGCGAAAGATTTTGATTTGCCCCCACAGCAAATTACTTTGCTTAAAAATATTCCTATAGGTGCGGGTTTAGGTGGCGGCTCTTCTGATGCCGCATTTTTGCTTAAACTGGTCAACGATAAATTTAAACTCCAACTTTCTAACGAGGTCTTACAAGCCTATGCCAGACAGCTGGGTGCCGACTGTCCGTTTTTTATAGAGAACAAACCCATGTTTGCCCGGGGTATTGGTGATGAATTAGAAGATTTAACTATTTCTTTAGAAGCGTATTACCTGGTTTTGGTGAAACCACCTATCCATGTCTCTACGGTAAATGCCTACGCTAGTATAATTCCAAAAAAGCCTGAAACCTCCTTAAAAGATTTCATACATTTGCCTGTAGAACATTGGAAACAAGGGATTAAGAACGATTTTGAAGCCTCAGTAGGTAAATTTCATCCAGAAATAGAAGCTATAAAAACTGAACTTTATCATGCTGGTGCAATCTTTTCCCTGATGAGTGGGAGTGGGTCTACCGTATATGCCGTATTTACGCATAAAGTGCAGTTACCCAGCCTCGAGAAAAAATATAAAGTATTTTACAACGTTTAGTTCAGTATATGGAAATCAATTTAATACGTAAAAACAACAAATTCAATTTTGAAGCGACGAATGCAACTGGCCAAACTGTAGAGCTAGACGCTAAGCCAGAGATTGGAGGAGAAGGGAAAGGGTTCAGACCTATGGAAATGTTACTCGTTGGCCTAGGGGGATGTAGCGGTATTGATATGGTTAACGTTCTTTCTAAACAAAAAGAAGCATTAACAGACATTAAAATTAGTATTAAGGCAAATAGAAAAATTGAGGATACACCCCCAATTTTTGATGTAATTAACATTCATTTCGACCTTTTTGGCGATTTGAACATTCAAAAAGTTGAACGTGCCCTTGCCCTCACTTTTGAAAAGTATTGCTCAGTAGCTAACATCCTGGAAAGATCAGCAACCATTAAGTTTTCTTATGCTATCCACGAACCTGTGGTTTGTGATGACGAGCTTAACTAATGTAATCCCTGTCTTCCGGACTCAATGTATTCCTGTGGTCAGTATTTTCTGACTCATCATCAAACTTATGATCGTAAGTACTGACCACAGTTTTTGGTTTGGCTGCCCAATAGCCTAAAATAAAACCAAGGAGGGTAAAAACACCCACGACCAGTAGTTTAGATATTCGTTTCTCAAAAAATATAAAATCGAAATTCACAGCATCAGTATTGATCATTAAAAAGATGGTGAAAATGGCCGTGAACAGGATGATAAAAATCGTTTTGGTGCGCATAATTAAAAGCTATAATTAAAAATTAGTTCCAAGATAGGGTTTTGGTGGTACACTTTATTGACGAATACCACTCTCGCCCCTAAATCAACGATGGGTTCATAACGTAAAAGGTTCATGCTGCTACGCAGTTCAAAACCATAAGTCTTGGGTTCTGCAAAATTGGTTTCCTGGCCAATGTTCTCATAATGACAAAATAACGTTGCCCTCAAATTTCTGATATAAACTAAAGGACCCACTTCAGCATCTGGAAAAGCAAAAGGAAATCTGTAGTTAAACAACAAAGTATTGCTCAATTTAGTTTTCGCTAAAATGTTGTTGTAGCCATAAACTTTGTTGATCTCTGTGTTATATCGTCTGATGCCACTGGCTTGCTGGTAATTGAAGTTAACCAAAAAAGAATGGTTTTTCATGAAGCCGGGGGTGTAAAAGAAGTTTTCGATAGAAAAGAGCTCCCCTGCCAGCTGCTCATCAAAAGGTTGGTGGATGTATTTAAGCCTGATGATCTGCGACCAGCGGGGCGCTATATCCCTCTCTGCCTGTCTTTTTCCATGGCTAAAGGTAAAACGGTAATCCATGGGGAAGTTTAACGACGTGATAAAGTTTGCAGGCAGGTTTTCAGGCATGTATCTTTTAGTCAAACTGGTACCTATGTTAAAGGCAAAATTATAATAATCATCCAGCGCATTCAGGTTTACAGGGATCATCGCATTCAGCTTGATATAATTTTCCCGCCAGTCGCCTTGTCTGGTAATTTTGTTTTGGGTGTAAAAAGTTCGCACAGGTCTGTTCTCATAGTTCACAGTCAAAATTGGGTACAAGCTTTTTACACTTACACTTGCCTTGTATTCAAAACGCTTAAGATCGCTGTGGTAATTGGCGCCCGCTAAAACTTCAAAAGTGTTAAGCAGGTTATGCGATTTAAATTGTAAGCCGCCGGTATACTCATTTTCTACCACAGGGGTCAAGCTGTGGAAATTGAGCAAGTGACTAAATTTACCATAAGTTTTGGATACGAAATTACTGTCGGGCGTTTTCAGAAAAACATTCCCCGTATTTTCCTGTACACGGGCGGGCTCGCCAAAAAAAACAAATTGATCAGCTTGTATTTTTTGAGGGTTGAAAGTGCTGTGCGCAATCTGATAACCTTCGGCATTATAATCGTTAAAAAGAAGTTCTTTGCTTTTTGTCGAAAATGAAGCGTTAAAAGCGCCGTATTTAGCTTCGCTCAGCGCGCTTATCTCCTTTGTGGTGGTGTCAATGTAGTAAATATTATCAAGTCCGCTGTAATGGGCGTTAAATGCGATTCCTGAAGAGAGGAACTGCGGCCGGTTGAGCTGTTGATTCGTTTCTGTTGTTAATTGCTGTGGTACCCGGTTTTTTCCACTCATCCAGATAGCTTTGCCTTTTTCGCTGACGCTGACATAAGTGATGCGTTTTCCATCAGGATGAAAAGCCGGACTTTGTAAAATCAGGTTCTCCGGATTAGGGTAGCGGAAAAGAGTTTTTCCTGTGGCCACTTCCAGCTCCACTAAGGTCGACTGATTACTCAGGTCAATTTCTACAGCAATCACTTTTGTGCCGTCTGCAGATAGCGCTGGGGAGAACAAGCGGCTTCGTGCTTGAAGCTTCCGTACTTTTTTTGTGCTGCGGTCATACACACAAATAACGCTGTAACTGCGTTGTCCAAATCTGGGATCATTCCTGATTTCATCCCACACTAATTTTCCATTGGCATAGCTAAACCAGGGCTGTTCCTGATACCCAATACCGAACCATTGTTTTTCTTTTTTATTGCTATCGATTTCCACAAAATGTGCCGTCTCTGCTTTACTTTGTTTAAGGGTTAAAATGCTGCCATTTTCTAGTCTTTGGGGCAGGAAATAATTGGTTGCATAAGTGGCTTTTTTATTTAGAATTTCATAGGTTGTGGAGGTGTTATTTTTATCCTGTTCCTGCCATTGTTTTTGTAGGGAAATTTGGGTGGAATCGAACCATTGTTTTCCCGTTTTTTGAGTGATTTTTTTTAAGCTTCCGGCAAAGGGGTAGGGGCGGAGGGGACGCTTCCTGATGTCTGTCAGCAAACTATCAAAAATGTTCCTTCCAAAGTTTCTCCTGATCTCTGAAGTGAGCAGGTAGCCGAGTTGATAATAGCCCGGAGTAATGTCTTTCTGGGATCCGAAATTTGCCTTGCTATAAGACAGCCTTTTACCTTCCAGCAGCAGTGTTCTGTAAGGCATAATCCAGGAGGGCTGGCGACCACGGCCGGCGTTGGTGAGCGACGTTTCTGTACTTACCGCATCGCCCTCAAAGAACCAGAGTGGAATGCTGGCACCCATCCAGGCAAGGTAAATTTCTTCTACCAATGGAACGGCGGTATGATGGGTGAGTTTGTCGTATTGTGCCACATGCCTAAGCTCATGAACAGCAAGGTTGTTGAGCCAGTCCTGGCTGTCAAAATACTGTGGTGGTGTAGTAAAGAATTCTGACTTTCTTGGTGCCAGTTGCACAAAGCCATTGGCAATGACACCACGGTTTTGAAGGATGATAGGGAGGGTGGTTTGCTGCACGCCTAGACTGGCACCTTCCATCGGAAAAATATAAGGAATGGTGTTAGCCATCCGCTGCGCTTCTTTCTCGAGTTCTATAGGGTAAATGAGTTTAAACCCGCGGTGGTCAATTTGCCGCCACTTTACACTAAGGGGGTTCTGCTCACTGGGAAAGATTTGTGAGAAAACAGGATGTGAAATAAAAGTTAATGTGAGAAAATATAAACAACTGATATATAATTTATTATGATGAATAATTTGGTCTTTATAATTCATATACTAATTATATTAGTTTTTTCAGTAATTATTTTTTGAAAAAAGATCATCATAAAAATGAGGTAAAATTTGTAAAGTATTGTTATATAGGTAGTTTTATGTAGTGTATTGAGTTTATTAAATATTTATTTGGTGTATCAAAAGAGGGTTTATCCTGGTTTTTTACCGCTTGTTAAACGTGGTTTATTATTCTCTAAGATTTCTCAATATTATACACTATTGTAACCTTGTATCTGCCCTGTTTACCCCAAATCTACACAAATTATTTTATCATTTTTTTTATTTTTTTAAGCATGATTTACTCAATTTTAAGCGATTTTAGGGGGGTGGTTTTTTAGGCTTTAGCTTGTGAATTTCTAGTGCAGCAGTTGTTGTTGACGCCTCTTTTTAACAAGATCACACAGGTCTTTGTTTAGGCTACAGGCTCCTATAACACTAACTTGGCTTGTTAAAATTACATTGGAAAACTGACTTTTATTCTTGAACTGACTTGCTTATTTTTAGAATAAACGACCTGCTGTTGCTTTAAGGTTTGAACTAATTCTTTCAATTTATAGCTTAAAGATTGATACGTTTTTTAGCCTGAGCTTACCTGTATTTTAATGCAAGAACTAAATAAGGAACAATTCAATTGGATGTCATGGAGACTAATGCTTGTCAGCTATTGGTGAGTCCACAGTGAGTCCACCATGAGTCCACAGTGAGTCCACATATTGCCGAACAAAGGGTGGACTGAGTGTGGACTCACCGTGGATTGGATGTGCTGTGATAGCAAGGTGGATACAAGCATACCCTTAAGGATATCCAAGTAGTCAGCGAGTAAAAATTGAATTGAAAATTGGTGATGTACTTCCAATTATTGGTGATAAGTGGGTGCTTAAAAGATAAAATGGCCAACGCAATATAGTGTATAAATAGGTGGAAGTACCACTATTTACACACTGAAAAAGGGTGTAAATATTGAAGATTTGTAATGAAATTTAACAACGTTTTTGTGGCTGAAAACTAGCCTTTACTTTGACGTTTTTTATAGATTGGATAAAGGAAAACTGCACCCAAAATAAGCACCGCTCCCATGTAAAATCCTGGGGTCATTGTTTCCTTGCTGCCAAAGAAAATGAAGGCTATGATGATGCCGTAAACAGGCTCTAAGTTTGTGATTAAAGCAACGCGAAATGCAGATAAAGTACGCATTACAGATACCCCTGCAACGTAGGCTAAAGCCGTACAAATAGTACCTAAAATCGTTAAGTAAAGCCAGTCATGAAGACTGATGTCAAAGGTTTCGTGGAGTAAAGTTCCATCCGCTAAACGGTATAAAGTGATCCAGAAAAGGGCTCCTGCCATCTCGTAAAAGCCAATAATTTTGGCCTCACTTTGGTGGATTAATGTAGAGTTGATGATAGAAAATATGGTCGATGCAAGGGCGGCTGAAAGGCCGGAAATGATGCCCAGCGTATATTGACTTTCGAATTTAAAAATCAGATAAATGCCCAGGATGATCACCAATCCGATGAAAATATCGCCTTTATGGATGGCTTTTTTCTTGATTAAAGGTTCAAGAATTGCTGTGAATAGCGTGAAGGATGATAAGCAAACCAAGGTTACAGAAACAGTAGAAACCTTGATGGCATGGAAAAATAACACCCAATGTAAGGCTACGATACTCCCTGTGAAAAAGTACTGCAGGAACTGCTTTTTGGTTACTTTAATGCTGGTTTTGCTGAGCATGAAATACAAAAACAACGTTGCTGTTGCAATTAATACGCGGTACCATACCATCTGCACGGCATTTATAGAAATTAAGGCGCCCAGGATGCCTGTAAATCCCCAGATGAAAACAGTAAAGTGAAGAATGAAAAGGTTTTTATTTGACGATGAAACTGCAGTCTCAGGCATGTTATTTTGGTGCTTTTTTTAATAAATAGAGGCCCAGAAGCCCGAAAAATACAGTAGGTAACAATACTGCAAGCAAGGGTGGAATACCCCCTTTAATGGAAAACATCTTGGCAAAACGGTCTACTACAATATAAGCAAAGCTAATGAATATACCTATCCCGAGTGATATACCTACGCCTCCGCGTACTTTTCTTGAAGAAAGGGCAACACCTATCAAGGTGAGTACGAAGGCCGACAAGGGCTGTAAATAGCGTTTATATTGTTCAAAAAGCAAGTCGTTCATTACACCTGATCCCCTGGTTCTTTCTTTCCTGATCTTTTCAGATAATTCCTTATTGCTCAGGTTTTCAAAAATGTTCTCATATACCGAGAAATCATCAGGTCTCATGTCCAGAACGGTATCTTTTTTAGTGGCAGCACCAGTTATAAAGGTCTCCTTCAGCCCATTGACATTCCTAATGGTGTAATTGGTGAGCTGCCATGATCTTTTTAGAGAATCCCATTTAATCTCATCAGCCACAAGCTTTTTCGTTAACACATCACCTTTAAAGTTGTCCAGCATAAAGCGGAAACCAGATTTGGTGCGGTTATCGAAGCTTTCGATGTAGATATACGTATTATCATCCAGTTTCATGTGGATGTTCTGCTTGCTTTTGGACGACATCTTTTTCATGTATACATTCTCAAAATTGTTTTTAATTTGATTGGTATACGGAAGGATGTAGAGGTTGGCCACCAGGTTGGCACTGAAGATGATAAAAGCTGAAAAGAAATAGGGGCGCAGGAAGCGGTTAAAGCTCACTCCGCCACTTAAAATAGGTACAATTTCCGTTTGATCAGCCATTTTTGCGGTAAAGAAAATTACCGCAATAAAATTGATTAAGGGTGATAACATGTTGACGTAGAAAGGGATTGATCCTGCGTAGTAGAGGGTAAATACTTCCCACATACTCATGTTATTACCCAAAAAATCGTCTAACTTCTCCGACAAATCAAAGATCACTATAATCACCACAAAGATAGTCAGGGTATAGATAAAGGTACCCAGGTACTTACTTATAATGTAATAGTCGATTATTTTGAATCTGTTTTTGAAGATGTTCATTTATAATTTATTCCCTAATATAGTTACCATTTTGTTCTTCCATGCATAAAACTCGCCGCTAACGATCTTTTCACGTGCAGTTTTCACTAACCATAAATAGAAGTGAAGGTTGTGCAAGGTGGCAATTTGTGCGCCAAGGATTTCCTTAGAGTGCATCAGGTGCCTTAAATAGGCTTTAGAATAAACCTGGTCTGCATAAAGATCACTTTCTGCATCAAGTGGAGAAAAATCGTCTGCCCATTTTTTATTGCCAATGTTGATGATACCATTTCTTGTAAAAAGCATCCCGTTTCTGGCATTTCTGGTTGGCATAACGCAGTCAAACATATCTACACCAAGGGCAATGTTCTCTAAAAGATTCACCGGCGTACCTACTCCCATTAAATAACGCGGTTTTTCATAAGGTAAAATGTCGCATACTATTTCAGTCATGGCATACATTTCCTCTGCAGGTTCACCTACGGATAGTCCGCCGATAGCATTTCCTTCGCGGTTCATGCCCGCAATAAATTCTGCTGATTTCTTTCTTAAGTCCTTATAAACAGAACCTTGTACGATAGGGAATAAGGTTTGGTCGAAACCATATTTAGGTTCAGTCGTGTCAAAACGCGTACAGCAGCGTTTTAACCAACGGTGGGTCATGTTGATTGATGCTGCTGCATATTTATAATCACATGGATAGGGTGTACATTCATCAAAGGCCATGATAATGTCGGCACCAATGGTGCGCTGAATATCCATAGCATATTCTGGTGTAAACAAATGTTTAGAGCCATCAATATGAGAGCGGAAAGTAACTCCTTCTTCTTTAATTTTTCTTACTTTACTCAAAGAATAAACCTGGTAACCACCGCTATCTGTTAAAATTGGACGGTCCCAACCGATAAAATTATGTAATCCACCAGCTCTTTCAATGATGTCCAATCCTGGGCGTAAGTATAAATGATAGGTGTTACCTAAAATTATTTTCGCATCAATGTCGTTTTTCAATTCGCGCTGATGTACCGCTTTAACCGTTCCCGCAGTACCTACAGGCATGAAAATGGGGGTTTGTATGTCGCCGTGTGCTGTAGTAATGGTGCCGGCTCTTGCTTTGGAATTTGTATCTTTCGCCTCTAGGGTAAATTTCATATATCTGAATGCTCTTCACTAAAATCTGCCAAAAGTAGGAAAAAAGGAGGGATTAACCGCCTTATTATTTTATCAACATTGTAGAACATTAAAGAATAAAAAACAGAGATTTAGCACTTTTATAAATATAACCGTGGAATTAACGTTAATTGAAGCCTGCCTGCTCGGCATTTTAGTATTTTGTTTACTCGTACAACTCTATTTCAGCCTGTTTGTACATTTGAAATTAGCCCGATTAAAAGTGGAAGAAATTCCAGAAAATA
>NZ_JAZQPU010000446.1:0-1712 GCF_045628745.1 Pedobacter sp. | reverse complement strand
TCCATTTTGAACATGCTGCTGCAGAATTCGCAGCCTTTCGTGCCTTAACCTCCGGTGTGGAGGGGTATACAAAGCTTTAAAAGTTCGCAGTAAATATTTACCGAGGTAAGCCCGGTGAAAAGCCTGGGCTGCATCATCAATCCCAAATTGTTGATGGATGTCGTCCAATTGCCCCTGCATTAACTGCAACCTGGAAACTTCTGAAACATAGGCATTCATCCTTTCGCTCAGCGAACCCGGCGAAAATACATAATGATAATAAGCTTGGTTAACCACAATGAATTGCTGCAGGTGGCGGAAATAACTCAGGATAAAAAGCAGGTCTTCGCCATAGTGAATGCTCGGGATATAAGAAAGGCCTTGTTCTTTGATGAGCCGGGCCTCAAATAATTTACCAAAGGGATAAGGGAACTGTTTGATAAATTTTAAATCGAGAAACAGGGCAGAAAATTCTGCAGGGGGATAAACATGAGCTGGATAGACCACCTTTTGGATCACACCTGTCCTGCGCGTTCGGATATAACCCTGCATGACCATGGAAAAGGCTGCCGGCTGACCAAGGCTAAAGAAACCCTCGAGGTATGGGGGATCTACCCAGTCATCGGCATCAATAAAAACATAATAATCGCCTTTGGCATGGGCCATCCCTGCATTGCGGGCAGCAGAAACCCCTCCATTTTTTTGACTGATGATCCGGAGCCTTGGATCTGTAGCGGCATATTTTTCTGCCAGTGCCATGGTCCCATCGCTGCTGCCATCGTTAACCAACACCAACTCGAAATTACGGAAACTTTGCGACAGGATACTCTTTAAACAGCGCTCTAAAGACTTTTCGGCATTATAAGCCGGCACAATAACGGAGATTTGAGGTTGCAGCACTTTCATAGAAACGTTAAATGATGGTTGATAAATTGACTGGCTTCTTGTTTCTTTTGGTTTTTGATGGCCTGTACAGCCTGGAAATCAATGACCTTGTTCAGCAGCGCATCGTTTAAATCTGCCACAGAGAAAATCAGCCTGTCGGTCAAATGAAAGATTTTGAGCAAGGACTGGAGCCTCGCTAAACCTCTATCGGCATTGCAAATAGCGATAAAAGGCTTTTGGAACAACAGGGCAAAGGCCACCCCATGAAAAGAATCGGTAACCACAAATTGGGCATGGGCAAAACCAGACAGCCAGTCGCCAACTTTAGGATAAATACAATCCCTGATACGCAGGATTTTACCCATGTTGAACTTTTCTTTGACATGCAGCGCATAGGGTTTTAAGCCCTTGTATTGGGCAATTTGATGGACGATTGCGGTTTTGGCAGCATTAGCATCTAACACATAAACGGCCAATCCTCCTTTGGGTGCAGGTGCATTTTCGCTTTGCAGCAATTGCAGGTAATGTTCTTTTTGCAGCAACAGCGTGGGATCAATCATCTGTACACTGTCTACCTGGAAGACTTCTTTACAGATGGCTACCCCCGAATCTTCCCTCACCGAAATGGCATCCATCTTTTGCAGTAAAGCGGCAACGGCCACACTGGTTTCCTGGGGATGGGTCCATTGATCTACCCCAAAGGAGGCGGCATAACTGATCTTTTTGACCGCTGCCCCATTGAGGAAATCTAAAAAGTAATCGAAAGTGATGCCTTTGGTATATTCTAAACGCCATACCTGGTCGCTGCCCACAATAACGGCATCCAAAGCATAGTCCCTCACGAGCAT
>NZ_JAZQPU010000445.1:0-2662 GCF_045628745.1 Pedobacter sp. | reverse complement strand
GGTTTCGCCATGTTAAATTGGATGACAAAAAATAACCTAATGGGTGGGATATATAGCAAACCGCTAGTTACCGGAAATTTGGCTCATTTTTTTATCGGTTCGTCTGCCTTAATAAAAATGGTGGGAAAATATTCTGGAAATCACTTTTTTATTATCCTTTCCCTGACCATAATTTACTGTTTATTCACTTTATGTTTCGGCTATATATTTACAACGACTCCAGGTAAAGTAGCAGCTGCCAATTAACAGATAGTGCTAATACTGTTTTGCAAAGCAATTAATCTGCAAAGGTAAGTACATATCCATTACAGTCTTTGATGGTAAATTCTGTTGCTCCATAGAATGTCTTTTGCAGGCCATGTAAAACAGTTACGTGATCTTTTATTGAGTCAAAGAAACTATTGATATCTTTAACTTTAATGTAAAGCAACAATGAACCACCATCCTGCCTGCTGATCTCTGGTAAGCGATCTTCAATATTTTTAAATGATTCAAACATAAGTGTAACGTTGCCATTCTGCATCATTGCCCAAATAGGTTCCTCTCCATTTTCAGGGACAGTCATCACTGATTTAAATCCTATTAAGTTATAAAACTGCATTGTGCTGTTTACGTCATTCACATACATGTTTGGTGATAATGATTCCATATTCTTCTTCTAATTTTTTTTCAAATTTAAGTTTACCATACCAGATTGCATTGGAAAAATCCGACAACTTACAACTGGGTAGGTGTAAGCCCAGCATATTCTTTAATTTCATTACATAAATGTGCCTGGTCATAATACCCGCTAGCAAAGGCAATTTGAGTCAAACTTTGTCCGGCAGTATTATTTTGGATCACCTTAACAGTATGAGTAAAATAATATCGGTACAGCCATCAGGTAGGATTCGATGCAATTTTGATGGAAGAACATTAACAGTCTTGATTGTCTAATAAGCATCAATATAATTTATTAATGCTGGATGGGGTGAATATTCATGGTAACTCATGACTGAAATTCAATGTGGAAATTAGAGTTAGTTAGATGGAAGGTAATTAGTTTATCAGCATTTTTTGCAGCACGTCTTTCAATTCTAATACTTCAGTTTTAGATAAGTTTCCTATTTTGGAACCTATACGACTTCGGTCAATAACTTTTATTTGATCGGTAGCTACTGAACCTTGTTTTCCTGAAATCATACATTTTACGCGCCAAGGATATGTTTTAACGGTGGACGTTATTGGGATGATAATCAAAGTTTTTAAAAACTGGTTCATTTCATTTGGACTTACTACTACGCATGGCCTTGTTTTAGCCATTTCACTTCCTTGAGTAGGATCTAATGAGATCCAGTAGACCTCATATTGCTTAATTTCCTTTACCATGTCCATTCTTCCTGATCAAAGTCAGTAGGAACATCATCTAACAAGAGTTCATCATCTCCTGAAGCATGCATTTGTTGCGCTGCTTCGGCCCATCCTTGACGAGGATCAGGTTTAATAATGATTGCACCATCGATGATATCAATATGCACGGTTGACTTAAAAGACAGATTAAGTTTCCTTAAAACAGTGGCCGGGAGAATAATTCCCTGGCTGTTACCAATATTTATAATATTCGTCTTCATTTGTTATAACATTAATCGCTTAATTAAATGAATATACAAAATAAGTTATAACATTACAGCTCTTTAAGTTGCTTATGTTAAAAGGATGACGATAAATTTTCTTAAAAATCATCTAAGGGAAGTGTTGAAATGAAATTGTCAATAACGCTACATTGTCTGCTATTAGAAAAGGTAAAGCACCCATTTGCCTAATTAAAAAATTATTTCAATAGCACATCCAATACATTTTTCAGTTCTGAACTTCTTAGATCTAGCTTTACTATTTTACCATCCGGTGCAATCAAAAAGGAAGTGGGATAGAAGGAAATATGATATCCCTTATATAGTGAAGTTTGTATATTTGAAATCAGTGTTGGCCACTTGATTTTATAATTGTCTAGCAACTCTTTAACCTTACCTTTTTGCCGTTCATCTGCCATTCCTATAAATTCTATCTTTGCCTTGTCATAACTGTTGTATAATTTTACCAAGGCTGGGAAATCTGCAATGCATGGCCCACAGGAGGTGCTCCAAAAATCAACAAATACATATTTGCCACGCAATGTGGCTAGACTAACGAGTTTTCTATCCTGAAGATTGATTCCGGTAATTTCAGGCGCAAAATGGCCTGCTTGTGTTGAAGGTTTTTCCAGCACTACATTGATGTCTTTCGAATTGTTCTTTTGAAAAATTAACCTTTGGCCATTGTCTTCTGATCTTACATAAGTGAAGTTATCTGCTCCTAATCTTAAAACTTCATGGAGATTAATACCTGCTTCTTTTGGTGCAGGACTGAATGAGGGAAGGTCAGGCAGTAGGAAAATAGTCTTTTTGAATGGACTCAAAACTTCAACACACAAAAGATGTTTCTCCCCCTTGTAACTAAAACGGCTATACCGGAACTCCGGAAAGGCAAAATAGAGGAGGGATTGCTTATCAGAATTACTTCTGGACTTCCTAATGACTAAGGAGATGTTTTCTTCGCTAACTTTTTGATTAGAAAATGCCTCTATCCATATCTTGCAAACCAATTCAGATAGGTTGGAAACATAGTTCTGCTCAGTCAGTGTTCT
>NZ_JAZQPU010000444.1:0-1949 GCF_045628745.1 Pedobacter sp. | reverse complement strand
GTATATGCTTCAGGTATTGATTTGCAAGCCACCATCCCCTTAGGAAAAAAATGGTCTTTTGAATTGGAAACCGAAGCTAAACAAGGAAATAACCATACCTTGTTTTATGGCCTTGATTCTGCACAACGTGATGGTAATATCATGCAATACCAAATGAGAGGTTTATATGTGTTGCCTAACCTTAAATATGCCCTTAACTACCACCGCTTAAGTTCTTTGGAGATTTCTTGCCGCTATGAATATTTTGATAAAGATTATAAACATGCTGGTCAAAAGAGACAAACCTGGACACCTATGATTAGTGCAGAATTTTTACAGGCTTACACCTCCAGAATACAGTTCGGTATCAATATAGATCGCTATTCAAAGAATAAAGCAGGTACCAACCAATATAACAATTCTCTATACATTCTTCAAATTCAATCCAGGTTATAATCATGAATTTAAATGTTACACAAGCCAGTCCATCTGCCACGGTTAAACCTGTCGTTGATCCTGCAAAGAAAAAGGAAATCCAGCTCGTTCCCTTGCTAATTACACTAGCTATCGGTTTAATCATTTGGTTCATCCCTGCCCCTGAAGGGGTAAAACCTGAAGCCTGGCATCTGTTGGCCATCTTTTTGGCCACCATTATAGGCATTATCCTCAAAGCAGCCAGTATGGGTACTTTATGTATGATAGCTATTGCTATTGTAGCCCTCACAGGTGTGCTTGCCCCTGGTGATCCCGGAAAATCGGTTACCCTGGCCTTAAGAAGTTTCGGCGATAAAGTGATCTGGTTAATTGGAATCAGCTTTTTTATTGCCAGGGGTTTTATCAAAACTGGTCTGGGCAGTAGAATTGCCTATGTCTTTATCAAGTTGTTTGGTAAAAGTCCGCTAGGCCTTGCTTATAGCCTGGGTGCTGCAGATTTAATTCTTGCTCCTGCCATTCCCAGTAATACGGCAAGGGGTGGGGGGATCATCTACCCCATTATGAAGTCGATGTCCATGAGCCTTGGTTCTATGCCCGACAAGCCTGAAACGCATCGTAAAGTGGGTGCTTACCTTACTTTAAACAGTTATTACATGAACTTAATTGCTTCGGCAATGTTCCTGACGGGCACGGCCAGCAACCCCATGTGTCAGAAGTTCGCTGCGGATCTGGGAATCCACATCAGCTGGATGTCGTGGTTCTGGGCAGCCATAGTGCCCGGCTTGGCCTCCATGGTCATTATTCCTTTTATCTTATATAAAATCTTTCCTCCTGAACTTAAAAAAACAACGGAAGCGCCTGCTATGGCTATTGTAAAGTTAAAGGAAATGGGTAAGGTTACCAAAAATGAATGGCTGATGGTGATGGCCTTTATCATATTATTAGTGTTGTGGATGACGGGTGATCTTTTTAAAATCGATGCCACCACCACTGCTTTTATCGGGCTCTCCATTTTATTACTTACCCAAGTGTTAACCTGGGAAGATGTAAAGGCTGAAAAAGGTGCTTGGGATACCATCGTTTGGTTTGCCACCCTGGTTATGATGGCGGGTTCTTTAAATGAGCTTGGTTTTATTCCTTGGTTCGGTAAATTGATACAAGCGCAATTGTTAGGCTTATCTTGGACCATGGCTTTCCCCATTATTGTCATCGTTTATTTCTTTAGCCACTATTTATTCGCCAGTGCCACAGCACATGTTGCAGCTATGTATGCAGCTATGTTAGCCGTAGGGGTGGCCATGGGTGTGCCTCCTTTATTATTAGCGTTGATGTTAGGGTTTACCGGATCTTTATACGGAACTTTAACTCATTATGCCCACGGACCGGCTCCTGTATTTTTTGGTAGTGGTTATGTGGATGTCAAACAATGGTGGATCTACGGACTGATCATTGGCGTTGTGCTCATGGTGATCTGGATGGGCCTTGGTGGTTTATGGTGGAAAGTTACAGGTATTTATTAATCTATAAACAACAAT
>NZ_JAZQPU010000443.1:0-4686 GCF_045628745.1 Pedobacter sp. | reverse complement strand
GGATTGGAACATGGTAACTACAAAGATTTCATGGCTTCATTGCACAAAAATGTAGTTCACTATTACTTGATGGCGCATTATGCATTGCCAGAGTTGATCAAAAGTAAAGGTGTTATTGTGAATATTACCTCTAAAACCGCTGAAACAGGGCAGGGAAATACCTCTGCTTATGCAGCTGCCAATGGTGGCCGCAATGCCCTCACCAGGGAGTGGGCTGTAGAACTCTTGAAATATGGCATACGCGTTAATGCTATTGTTGTTGCAGAATGCTGGACACCAGCATATGAAAGCTGGATACAGACCCTGCCCAATGCTGAAGAAAAGTTAAAGGAGATTTCTTCAAAAATACCTCTGGAGCAACGCATGACTACTGCAGAAGAGATTGCCAACATGGCTGCATTTTTAATGTCTGGCAGATCAAGTCATACTACCGGACAAATTATTCATGTTGATGGCGGTTATGTCCATTTAGACCGTGCATTGGCTAACTCCTAAACTCACCTAGACCTAAAAAAATGAAAACATTAGTTTGTACAACACCCGGTAATTTTGAATATAGTCAGCGCGAAAAACCCGTATTGACACCAGGAAATGCCGTCATTAAAATTAGACGTATAGGAATTTGTGGCACTGATCTTCATGCCTTTGAAGGCACACAGCCTTTTTTTAATTACCCAAGAATATTAGGTCATGAGTTATCTGGCGAACTGGTGGAAATCGATGGTGAAGGGTTTGCAATAGGCGAGGCAGTTACTTTTATCCCTTATTTTAACTGTGGTAAATGCATTGCCTGTCGATCGGGAAAATCAAATTGCTGCACATCAATTCAGGTGTGTGGTGTACATATAGATGGGGGTATGGCTGAATATTTATCCGTTCCGGCAAAAAGTTTATTGCATGGTGAAGGTCTTAGTTTTGAGGAGCTGGCCCTTGTAGAGCCCCTCGCAATTGGTGCCCATGGTGTTAAACGAGCTGCGGTAAAGGCTGGTGAATTTGTGCTGGTTATTGGTGCAGGTCCTATTGGCTTAGGAACGATGGAATTTGCGCGGATTGCTGGTGGGAAACTGATTGCTTTAGACATTAACGAAGAGCGCTTAGCTTTTTGTAAAGAAAAATTAAAGGTAGCCTATACCATAAATGCTACTGCAGAAAACGTGTTGGCGCAGCTGCAGGAAATAACAGGTGGTGATATGCCTACGGTAATTATTGACGCTACTGGAAGCCAAAAAGCAATCAACAATGCTTTTCAATACCTTGCGCATGGTGCTCGTTATGTATTGATTGGTTTGCAAAAGGGCGACCTGAATTTTAGCCATCCGGAGTTTCATAAACGGGAAGCTACTTTAATGAGCAGTCGCAATGCAGATAGGGAAGACTTTGAACTGGTGATCCGGTCGATGAAAAACGGTGATGTCAATCCAGCTACTTATATTACGCATGTGGTGTCCTTTGATCAGGTAAAAGATGAATTTGCCAGCTGGCTGAATCCTGAAAGTGGAGTAATCAAAGCAATGGTCAAAATGGATGTTTAGGATTTATATTTATCGCCCTATTGCAGAAACGCTTAATAAAGCGTATTTTTGCCCGGCAAATAGTAACTCCTAAATTATTTGCTATGCAACTCGATCCCAATAAATTTATAGCCGAAGGACTAACATACGATGACGTATTATTAGTACCCGCATATTCAGAAGTTTTGCCACGTGACGTGGATACCGGAACTTTCCTGACTAAAAAAATACGTTTAAATGTACCTATCGTATCAGCAGCAATGGATACGGTAACTGAAGCCAACCTCGCTATAGCTATCGCTCAGGCAGGAGGTATCGGTATGCTTCATAAAAACATGAGTATTGAGCGCCAGGCAGAAGAAGTAAGAAAAGTTAAACGTTCTGAAAGTGGAATGATACAGGATCCTATTACCTTGCGTAAAGATGCTACTATCGCTGATGCTTTCCAGATCATGCAGAAATATAAAATTGGTGGTATCCCTGTTATTGATGCTGACCAGAAGTTAGTAGGTATCATTACCAACAGGGATCTACGTTTTCAAAAAGACATGGCCCGCCCTGTGGCAGAGGTGATGACAAGTGAAAACCTGATTACTGCTCCTGAAGGTACTACCTTATTACAAGCAGAAGAAATTCTGCAGGATTATAAAATTGAAAAACTTCCTGTAATTGATGGCGAAGGTCACCTTGCCGGTTTAATTACTTTTAAGGATATTCAAAAATACAAAAACTACCCTAAAGCATGTAAAGACGATAGAGGTCGTTTACGTGTTGGTGCTGCAGTTGGCGTTGCTGCCGACAATATTGAGCGTGTTGCCGCACTGGTACAGGCAGGTGTTGATGTGGTTACCGTGGATACTGCACATGGACATTCCAAAGGTGTAATTGACATGGTAATTGCCATTAAACAACGTTTTCCTGATTTACAGGTCATTGCAGGTAACATTGCTACAGCTGATGCTGCAAGAGCGCTGGCAGAAGCAGGTGCCGATGCTGTAAAAGTTGGTATTGGTCCGGGCTCTATTTGTACTACCAGAATTATTGCCGGTGTTGGTGTACCACAATTATATGCTGTATTTGAATGTGCACAAGCATTGATCGGTACAGGCATTCCTGTTATTGCTGATGGTGGTATCAAACAAACAGGTGATATTGTAAAGGCTATTGCAGCAGGTGCAAGTTGCATTATGGCTGGGTCCTTATTCGCAGGTGTTGAAGAATCTCCAGGTGAAACCATCATCTATGAAGGTCGTAAATTCAAATCTTACCGTGGAATGGGATCTGTTGAAGCCATGCAACAAGGCTCAAAAGATCGTTATTTCCAAGATGAAGAAGATGTAGTTACCAAATTAGTCCCTGAAGGAATTGTAGGCCGTGTGCCTTATAAAGGAACTTTAGCTGAAGTAATATACCAGATTGTTGGTGGATTAAGAGCGGGCATGCATTACTGCGGCGCTGCAACTACAGACGATTTACAAAAAGCGAAGTTTGTAAGAATTACCGCTGCGGGAATGAGAGAAAGTCATCCACATGATATTTCAATCACCAAAGAAGCACCAAACTATTCACGTTAACAAACGGGTTAAAAATATGATGAAATCACTTTGTGTTTATTGTGGCGCAAATTTTAACGGAGATCCTCTATTGCTGAAAGCAATAGAGGATCTTGCTTTATGTATGGTTGATCAAAATATACAATTAGTATATGGTGGTGGCAGCGTAGGGGTAATGGGGGTAATTGCAGATGAGGTGATGCGACTTGGCGGTCACGTTACCGGTGTTATACCTCAGTTTCTAATGGACAAGGAAGTGGGCCATCTTGGCATCACTGAAATGGTCATCACTTCCAATATGCATGAGCGTAAACAAAAGATGGCTGATCTTGCTGATGGCTTTATTGTTCTACCCGGTGGTTTTGGCACACTGGAAGAATTTTTTGAAGTATTAACATGGCTGCAACTGGGGCTGCATGGTAAACCTATAGGCGTATTGAACGTTGGAGGGTATTATGACCATTTGTTCGCACAAATGGAAGTCATGGTTGCGCATCGTTTTTTAAAAAAGAGTAATAAAGAGCTTGTTTTTAATGAAGCGAATCCTCAACAGCTTATTTCAAAAATGATGGGCTTCTCAGCTACGCCAGATGAAGTATGGTTTAAAGATAGAAATCTTACCTAAGTCATTAAGCAAGTAACCGAAATATTGTTACTCCTAATTATCTTTGCCCAATAATATAAATAGGATTAACTAATTAATGTAAATACGAATTTAATCTGTTTGTAATATTAACTTAGGGGAATTGTAAATCTATTTATTGTTAAATATGAAGTTGAATTTTTTGGTGCTAGGTCTAATGGTGATGATGTTTTGTGCCTGTAAAGATGCTCCGCTTGAAAAAGTATATGTTCCACGCACGTTGCTGGCCAAAGAAGACTTTAATCATTATGCAAAGAATGGTGAAAAACCTTTTAATATTGTCAAAATAACAGAAGGTGATGCTTCAAAATTAAGCGAAAAGGGAGAAGTTTTTTCCTTGAAGTACCGCGATACCACCGTAAAAATATTATTGAATGAGGCTGATCCCAAATCGGCCGTAGATAAATTTGCCCTGGCACAATTTGTCAACACACAGCAAACTACATTGCTTGTGCAGGTGGCAGATGGCTCAGGCTTGGTTGCACCTTTCTTTTTGGTGTCCTTAAAAGACAAGAAGTTAGATGTTGTGAAGCTCTATCGTCCTTCATCAGGAAAGCATGATAAAGGATATACAATAGGAATGACCAGAGTGGGTGGCACGGGCTGGTTAATTAACAATGATTTTTTTATTACTACGGTGAATGCGAAAGTCTATATGCTTAAAAGGCAAAATCCAGAAGAAAGAATTCAGGGTGAATTTTTTATTAAATCTCCTGACAAGCAAACGTTCGTATTTCTAATGGCTGATGGCTTGTATGAAGTTCACTATCCTAGTGATGAAAACTTAACCGTACCTTTTTCATCTTCAGCGCCTGCAACAAAAAGCAGGTTGTTTCCATGGGTACAAGCAAATTTCAGCTGGCAAAAGACTAAAAAAGGCTTGGTTTTTTTACAAGAGAATAAAGACGACAACAGAATTGTTGACATGACAAGATAAGGCGCAATTCCTGTGCTATACCAAATCCTCAAACAGACTTTA
>NZ_JAZQPU010000442.1:0-9984 GCF_045628745.1 Pedobacter sp. | reverse complement strand
TGCCACAACCTTAATTGTAAGTTATATCTCCTATCAAACTAAAGAAGTCCGCATTACCGGTAACACCGTTAATGTAACCCTGCAAGACGAAGACAGAAGTTTGTCGGAGGTTGTCGTAGTGGGTTACGGCACCAGGGCCAGAAGAGATATCACCGGTGCCGTATCGCAAGTAAAAGCGGCGGACCTGGAGAATATTCCGGTGACCAGCTTTGAATCAGCGCTGCAAGGTAAGGCAAGCGGCGTCATGATTTCTTCCCAAAACGGAAAACTTGGTCAGGGCATTACCGTAAGGGTGAGAGGTGCAGCATCCGTTACCGCTGGCAGTGAACCCTTATATATTGTTGATGGTATTCCCATCACCACCGCTAACTTATCAAGCACAGATGCACCTACAAGTCCTCTTGCCGACATCAATACCAATGATATAGAATCTATTGAGGTGCTAAAAGACGCTTCTGCTTCAGCAATTTACGGTGCAAGGGCCTCCAATGGTGTTGTGTTGATCACCACCAAACAAGGAAAAACTGGCAAAACGGCCATCAACTTTAATGTGTTGGGCGGCATCAGCTCTCCTTCCAACCACAAAGAATTTTTAAATGCACAGCAATACGTGCAGCTCATGCGCAGAGCTGGTGAAGGTGCTGCCAATCAGGATTTCCTTTTAGGGGATTATGATACCATAGAAGATGCGCTAGCCGATTACAATCGCATTGTCACCAACCGCTTAATCAGGTATTCTGCCGGCAACAATGATTATGAAACTTATAAAGTCAATACCAATTGGGAAGAAGCGGCCTATGCAGACAAACCTTTAATGCAGCAATACGACCTGAACTTCAATGGTGGTAATGAAAAAACGAAGTTTTACCTTGGTGGCCAGGTGCTTGATCAGGAAGGTATTTTGATAGGAAACAGTTACAACAGGTACAGCGGCAGGTTAAATATCACCAATAAAGCGACTGATTTTATTGAGGTCGGCATTAACCTGAATTTTACCAACAGTATCAACAACCGTCTATCGAATGACAATGCCTTCTCCAACCCTCTTCAATCCGTTGCGCTCTCGCCAATCACCCCTCTTATAGATCCACGAACTGGATTATTGAGCGGCAGTCTTCCTGGAGAGGCCTCCAATTATCCTGTTTACTATAACCCTTTACTTGCACTCGATAATGCTTTTTATAAAGCTACCGTTTACCGCACCATCGGCAAGGCCTTTGCCAATGTAAATATATTGAAAGGCTTAAAATTTACCACAGATTTCTCTGTAGATAACCTTAATCAGAATGAAGAGAGTTATTATGGCTCCCTGACTTTCAGAAATACAGGCGTAGCAAACGGTGATGGTGAAAACACCTCCACGTTTATCATGAACATCAATACCAACAATTTCTTCAGCTACAATACTACTTTTGGAACCAACAGTGTGTTCGATGCTGTTTTAGGTACAAGTTACCAAAAAGTAACAGATAAATACAGCGAAATAGAGGGTGCTGATTTCCCTAGTGATGCCTATAAAAAACTCGGTAGCGCCGCAACGAAGGTTAGTGCTACCAGCAGTGAAAATGCTTATAGCTTTTTGTCCTACTTCTTTAGAGGTAACTATAAATACAAAGACAAATACCTGTTAAGTTTTAGCACCAGGATTGATGGCTCTTCTCGTTTCGGTGCCAGCAATCGTTATGGTGTGTTTCCTGCCGGTTCCATAGGCTGGATAGCTTCGCAAGAAGATTTCATGAAAAATATGGAAGCGATCAGCTTGTTTAAAGTTCGTGCCAGTTATGGTTTAACAGGGAATGCAGAAATAGGAAACTACTCTGCACGCGGCTTATTTAGTGGTACAGGTGCTTACGGTGGTTTACCCGGACAAAGACCATTACAAATTGCTAACCCAGATTTAACATGGGAAAAAACTACCCAGCTTGATTTGGGACTTGACTTCGGCTTCTTTTCAGACCGGATCACAGGTACTTTCGATTATTATCAAAAACACACCACCGAACTCTTGCTTGATGTACCCATTCCGCAAACCACAGGTTTTTCCATCCTCACTCAAAACCTGGGTAAGCTTGAAAACTCAGGCTTTGAGTTAGGGATCAACAGCAACAATTTAACAGGGGCCTTCAAATGGACAACAGGCCTTACCGCATCCATCAATAAAAATAAAATTACAGACCTTGGTGGACAAGTATTAAATTCCAATGAAATCAATGCGGCTATCGCAGGTCAGCCCATCGGCGTTTTTTACCTTCCTGAATATGCGGGTGTAGATCCTGCAAATGGCGATGCCCTTTATTTTCTAAATACAACACAAGCTGATGGCACGGTCAGTAAAGAAACCACCAATGATATCAATGAGGCACAACGCATCTTTGCGGGTAATCCTAATCCAAAGTTCATCTTTGGCTTCAACAACAGTTTTTCTTTTAAAAACTTCGACCTGGGGGTCTTTTTTCAAGGCGTTTCAGGAAATAAGATCTTCAACTCCGGAGGCACTTTTATGAGTGCCAGCGGATCTAATGGTTATGATAACCAAACTGTAGATCAAATGGACTACTGGAATACACCAGGTCAAATTACCGATGTTCCGGAGCCAAGATTAGGTTATGGAAATGGTGTAGGAACTTCCACACGCTACCTTTCCACAGGATCATACATCAGGTTGAAGACCCTTACCCTCGGCTATACCCTCCCTGCCAGTATGCTTAAAAAAGTGAGGCTGTCTAAGCTTAGAATTTATGGTACGGCACAAAATTTACTCACTATAACAGGTTATAACGGCTGGGATCCAGAAGTGAACGCAGATTACCAGGCCACAAACATCAACCAGGGGGTAGATTTTTATTCGGCACCTCAGGCTCGCGTCATTTCCTTTGGAATCAACATTGGCCTTTAATCTTTTAATCATTGCCTGTCAACAATTAATTGTAAAAAGATGAAACACACAACTCTACATAAACTCTTGATGGTCACACTCCTGCTGCTGATCATCTCTGCTTGTAAAAAACCATTAGACTTAGATCCTACAGATACTATTGAGCAAGATCAGGCATTGCTGACTTCCAAAGATGTGGAAGTGGCACTTATCGGTGCTTATGCCGATTTAGGCAGATCAGATTTCTATGGTGGCCGCCCATTTTTGATGGCTGATTTTTTAGCCAATACCAATGCTATTGAATGGTACGGCACTTTTGAAGAACTCACTCAAGCCATCAATAAATCACTGTTAAAAACAAACGTTTTCGTGAGAAACATCTGGAGAGACGGTTACCAGGCCATCAATGATGCCAATAATATCCTCACTGCCATTGATAAAGTTGATGAGGCGAAAAAAGCTCGTATTACCGGGGAGGCTAAGTTTATCAGAGGTTCAGCTTACTTCGACCTGGTGAGGTTATTTGGAAAAGCCTATAATGATGGTAATCCAAGTACAAATTTGGGCGTACCGTTAGTGCTTACGCCAACAACTGTCATTACAGATGCAAACTATGTTAGCCGTGCTACGGTAGCCGAAGTTTATCAACAGGCCATTAGCGACCTCACCGAAGCGGAGACAAATTTACCAGCCAAAAATGGTTTCTTCGCTACTAAATCTTCAGCAGCAGGAATGTTAGCCAGGTTGTACTTACAGATGGGCAATTATACCGCTGCCGCTAATGCCGCTAATAGGGTCATCACGTCAGGCAATTACAGCCTTGCACCAACCTACAGTCAGGCGTTCCCCGTTGTCCAGGAAGCAGGAAGCCCCGCACAACCCGGGGGCAACACCACCGAAGATGTTTTTGCCATACAAGTAACCAACTTAACGGGCTTCAATAGTTACAATGAGTTTTATGGCGCTTCAGATTATGGTGGCAGAGGCGATGCTGTCATCTCTGCCAGCTGGATCGATAATAACTATATTGATGGTGATGAACGTAAGGATTTCTTTTATGATGATGATGATCTTTTCACCTTCAAATTTGCCAACCAATATGGAAATGTTTCTATCATCAGGCTTGCAGAAATGTACCTCATCCGTGCGGAGTGTAACGTACGTTTAGCGCCAGCTGCTCCTATTGGTGGCAGAACACCCTTACAGGATTTAGCCGTTGTAAGAAGCAGAGCGGGCCTAACAACCACCACAGCAACACTGGCCAACATCCTTAACGAGCGTAAATTAGAGCTTGCCTTTGAAGGTTTTGCCCTCCATGACGCCAAAAGAACACAAACCAATATTGGCTCACTCGCATGGAACGCAAATGCTCTTGTTTTTCCTATTCCACAACGAGAAATCGATGCCAATAAAAACCTGGTGCAAAACCCGGGTTATAACTAAAAAAATGACAGGGGAACAGGCATGATTGTTGACAAGTATGGCAATACATCAATAAAAATGGTTGCAGAAAAAAGATCTTTCCAGTTTATTCCCTTTGTCATCAACATATTAATTCCTTTAGCCTTTGGGGCGCTGGGAGGTCTGTTTACCAGTGCATCTGACGATTCATGGTACGCATCCCTTGAAAAGCCATCATTCAACCCTCCCGGCTGGATTTTCGGCCCGGTATGGTCTATTCTTTATATCATCATAGGCATTTCAAGCTATCTGGTTTGGCGCAAGCGCCACCAGATAGCTCATTTGCCAAGACTCATCGCTGTCTATTTCATCCAATTGGTGCTGAACCTCTTTTGGTCTTTCCTCTTCTTTTACGCCCATAAAATCGGCGCCTCCCTATTTGAAATCGTAGCCTTATTAGTCGCCATTGTCATTAATGCACGTATGTTCTACCGCATCGACAAGACAGCAGGACTCCTTTTCATCCCCTACTTTTTGTGGGTAAGCTTTGCGACTTTACTCACTTACAGTATCTATAGCTTAAATTAAAACTGTTTTTATTTTTTTAAGTCGCAAACTGACCATTATGGTGTTGTGCAACATCCATCATCTTTGAAATCTGTAACAAGGCTCTCGGTACATGAAAGGCACACTTCCACTTACCTCCTTTTAAAGGTAGCAATACTTCACCTTTTCTATTCAAATAACCAAACCACTCTCCATGCTCAGGATCTCTAAAGCGATTCCAGCTATAATCATGTAGTTTCTCAAACCATTGCAGACAATCCTGATTACCAGTTAATGCATACCCTTTCGCCATACAAACTAAGGATTCAAGATGTACCCACCACAGTTTCTGATCCCATTCAAGTTGCTGCACTGGATGTCCTTTGATGTCCATAAAGTAAAAGATTCCACCATACTCCTTATCCCATCCATAATCAAGTGTTCTTAAGGCTATCTTTGTTGCCTTTTCTATCAGCGCCAGGTCCTGTAATCTGGTACCCAGATCCATGATAAACCACATGGCTTCAATGATATGCCCCGGGTTAACTAACCTCCCGTCAAACGAATCAGAAAAGGAGCCATCAAGATTCACATTTTCCAGTATCAGTCCACTCTCAGGATGATAAAATACTTCCATCACCTCATGAATCACCTCTCTTAACAAATCATCTACTACTTTTTTATCTAGTAAATGTTCCATCTCCAGCGAAAGGTTGCTTAATATCATGGGAAGGGCGAAGTTCTTTAAAGAACGCGTCCCGGGAAAAGCTTTATTGTATTTCCCTTTTGGATTGTCACGTCGTGACAAAATATTGAAGAAGGTAGTTTTTGCAATAGCTGCGTATTTTTCTTGCGGATCTATTTTATACAGCGCGGCGAAAGCCATACTTGCAAAACAATCTGAAAATATGTTGTAGGGCTGTACTAATGGCTGCCCTTGCTTATTTAATGCAAAATACCAATTCCCCTCCTCATCCCGACCATGTTTTTCTAAAAAGTCAGCGCCGTGTCTGGCCATATCCAGCCATTCCTGCTTTGGTTCTACTTCATGATACATTGTTGCAAAAGTCCAGACTTCCCTTGCCTGCAACCACATAAATTTATCAGTATCAAATACATTCCCTGCACGGTCCAGGCAATTAAAATATCCTCCATCCTGCTCATCTTTAGAATGTTTCATCCAAAATGGAATCACATTATTCATTAATTCCTCCTCGTAAATTTCACTGTAGTTGTTCATCTCTGTGCTCAAATTGTCAATCCTTTTAGGTATTCTTTATATCGGTTAAATAAGTTTCCGGCCTGCGGATAAGCAGACTGCGGACTCATAAAGTGAGAAAATTCAAATGTAATGGCCTTGTCGTACCCAGCCCTTCGTGCAGCCTCTAATTTTAAACGTAGTTTTTCAAATTTGATGGGTAAGAATTTAATAGGCATATCCCTGTCAAAGCTTTCCGCATTTGTCCAACACTGCAGGCCATATTGATCAGCTATTTTTTTATTAACAGCAAAAAAGTCATCAAGTTCATGGTAGTCTATATGCCCATCTTGAAATGCAACTGCGTCAACAGCCCCACTGATTCCTTGAAATATGTCTCCCCATTCTTTTTCATGCTCCTGTATAGATACTGCATCCTGTTTACTCAGTTGTGAAGATGCAGCCATGACCGCTTTTTTACCATCTATCCATGGAGAGATGAGCGTTGGCAATCCCTCACTTACATCTTTACATTGCTGCCCAAGTGTACGGAATGCCTCAATAGCACCCTTAGTTCCCCTGCTGATTTCCATACTCAGGTACCATCCACTAAAGCTCTTGTAATGGCCATATTGCTTCCATACTTCATCAATCACAAAACGATTGGCATCAATTTCAAATTGCATATTACCGGTGTCCCAATACTTTCCACTATCATACAAACCGAAATAAAATTTCATACTGTATTTATCTGCAAGCTGCAAAAAAAGCTCTACCAGATCTACTGGAGGCGCATAGCAACCATGCTGCTCTTGCAAGTATATGGAAGGGTATGTAATGAATCTCCTGTATCCACTGCGGATCATGATGACCGTATCTATTCCAATTAACCTCATATAAGCGAAATCTCTATCCCATTCTTCTCTTCCCCAGTTTTGGTGAGGTATGTCATGAGAAATCTCATCAATGAAGGTTCCAGTTATTTTCATGTATTTTATAAATATTTTTTACGCTTTAAAAAGTTGACCCACAACACATAAGCCGCAGGTGTGATGTGAATACCATCCATGGTTAATCCTGGCTTTAACTTACCAGTACCGTCATTAAACACTTCATGAAGATTAATGTAAGTTAAATTGTATTTTTCAGCTAGAAAAGTAATTCTACGATTGAGCTCCACTATATATTGTCCCTTGTTCTTAAGATAATCAGCTGTTAGAATATCATCATTCATAGGTAATACGCTTTGAAGGTAAAGTTTTGTTTTTGGCGTACCTTTATGGAACTGAATGATCATTCGCTCATAATTTTTGGCAATAACGTCTACCGGCAGACCACGCCCAATGTCATTAATACCTATCAGTAAAAAAACTTTGGCGGGTTTACTTGAAATAATCGGCGACAGCCGGGCTAGCACACCAAAAGTATTATCACCTCCAATACCGCGGTTCATAATTACTTTTCCCGGAAGCAATTCGTGCCACATGCCACGCTCGGTAATACTGTTGCCTAAAAACACAATAGATTTCCCTGGTAAAGGCAGGTTTTTGAATAGCTCCATTCTACCCTTATAGTAGGTATTATTATAGGTGCTATCAATTTTTGCTTGCTGTGCAATAACAGGGATAATATGAGAAAAGCCCATTATAAAAGCGGTAGTAGCGATTAATTTTAGTTTCATACTAAAGTAGATTTTGTTTTTTTAAATACTCAGCCCATAATACATAACCTTCTGGCTGCAAGTGAAGGCCATCTGTAGTCAGGTTTTTGATCAGCTGGCCATTTTCGTCTTTAAATACATTGTTGAATAAGTCAACATACGGCAAATTGTATTTTAGGGCAAGGTCTTTCATCAAACCGTTAAGCGCTATAATTCGCTGATTTCGTATATTGTCATAAATAGAGGCCAGCATTGATTCCCTAACAGGGAGTACACTTTGAAGATACAGCTGGGTTTTGGTTTTGCTTTTTTTGACTTTTAAGATGATACGCTCATAATTTTTAGCTATGACCTCAATGGGTGTTCCTCTTTTGATGTCATTAACACCAATGGCAAGAAATATTTTACGTGGCTGATGTGCCAATACATCATCGAGCCTGTAAAAAACACCAAAAGAATTGTCACCACTAATGCCTCTGTTAATTACTTTTTTAACACCGGTTACATCCTGCCATTGACCTACTTCGGTAATACTGTTCCCTAAAAAAACTATCCCCTTTTTTTGAACTGGCAAACTCTTGAAATACTGTACTCTTTTTACATAATACCCATTGGCATAGCTACTGTCGCTTTCAGAAGACTTTTGTGCCATACCATAAACGGTATTTGCTAAAAGCAATGCAGTACATAATATGTTCTTCATTTTATATCGTTATTTGTGTAAGTTGTGTTAATTAACTGGCTCCTGGTCTTTTCTCAAGGGAACCAGCCAGGTTACAATAAATGCCGGAATGGTTGCGATCAGCACCCATATAAAAAATTCTTTATACCCTAGATAGTCACTGATCCATCCACTTATCATTGAAGGGATCATGAAACCGAGGTTCATCAAACCACTACCGAAAGCATAATGGGCCATCTTGTATTTTCCAGGTGCTATATTCTGCATCATAAATAAAATCAGACCTACAAAGCCATAACCGTAACCGAAATATTCTATAGCAACCGCTGCTGCAATCACATATAAATCCTGAGGCATAGTAATGGCGAGAAATGCATAAGCAGCAAATGGCAAATTGAAAAATCCACACAGAATGAGCAGCGTTTTTTTGGTTAAGCCTTTGTTAGATACGTAATAACCTGCAACTAAAGAACCGAGCACGAAAGAGATGGAGCCAAAGACTCCGTACAACAAGCCAATTTCTGATGTGGTCAAGCCCAATCCCCCTGTAGTTCTGGAAGCTTTAAAAAATAAAGGGATAATTTTAATAGCCTGTCCTTCGGCAAACCGATAAAAAACAATAAAACACAGGCTATACCAGATATTTTTTTTCTGGAAGAATGTAATAATTACATCTTTAAGGGTAGCGAATCCCTCCTTTAAAGAAGAGATCGCCTGAACTTCATTTCCGCCGGGCAAAACTCTCATGTTATACAATCCCAGCAAAACCATGATCAAACCATAGGTAAACATCACTACCATCCATGCATTATGAATTCCAATCTCTTTTTCCAATTGCCCGGCTATATACACCAGGACCCCGCCCGATAACACTTTGGCAATGTTGTAAAAAGCCCCTTGCCAACCCACAAATTTTGCCTGAAGCTTAGGTGTAAGCTCGTTTAGATAAATGCCATCAGCAGCAGTATCATGCGTAGAACCACTGATAGCTATCATGGTTAAAATGGCAATTGAAAAACTAAAGAAGTGATTCATTTGCAGGGTTAAGGCCAAAAGACCAAATAATACACCCGTAAATAGCTGAGTAGCATAAACAAAGAACTTCTTGGTTTTGTACATTTCTAAAAAAGGACCCCATAGTGGTTTAATGGTCCAGGGAAACATAATCAGGGAAGTCCAAAAAGCTATCTGTGTATTGGAGATACCCATATTTTTGTACATGATGGAACTTGCACCGGAGAGCGCCACAAAAGGCAGGCCCATAGCGAACCATGTAGTTGGAATCCAGTAAATGGGATTTATAATTTTAGTTTCTAGCTTCGACACTTTGTTTATTGAATGATTAATTAAATATTTTAATACGATCTGTGTATTGCTCCCCGAAACGATCGGTTACAACGATCTTTATTTCCTTCGAACCCACAGAGGGATTGGCAAAAAACAAATGTTCTGTTAACCGTGGTTTTATCCAGGGATATGGGCTGGTTTTGGCTACCTCCTGGAGATATTTGATGGCATCGGGGTCAAGACCAATAAATTGCTGCATCAAACCCATCGGTTTCTCATCTTCAAACCACTCAACTTTCCAGTCTTTATCCCAGTTCCAAACATTTACTGAAACT
>NZ_JAZQPU010000441.1:0-15882 GCF_045628745.1 Pedobacter sp. | reverse complement strand
GTGCAAGTCTTAACTTTGTTCTATTTCTTTTAAGGTATCCATTTTTTTGTAGGCTAAGAAACCTTTGATATCTTCAAAGTGCTCGCGGACACGTTTATTACCAAACTCGAATACCTTGTGTACCAACCCATCCAGGAAATCACGATCATGGGATACCAGAATTAATGTACCATCAAAATCCCTAAGGGCATCTTTAATGATATCTTTGGTCTTCATGTCTAAATGGTTCGTTGGCTCATCCAGAATCAACACGTTTACTGGCTCTAACAGCAATTTGATCATTGCCAAACGGGTTTTTTCCCCTCCAGAGAGCACCTTCACCTTTTTAGTGGTATCATCGCCACTGAACATAAAGGCGCCCAAAAGATCTTTAATTTTGATGGTGCCATCACTTAAAGGAATCTGGTCAATCGTTTCGAATACCGTTAAGTTCTCGTCGAGCAAAGAGGCCTGGTTTTGCGCAAAATAGCCGATCTTAGCATTATGACCAAGTTTTAAACTTCCCTCGAAATCAATCTCACCCATAATCGCTTTGATCATGGTAGATTTACCTTCCCCATTTTTACCTACGAAAGCCACTTTTTCGCCCTTCTCAATAATCATAGCGGCTTTTTCGAAGACCACATGATCGCCATAAGCTTTAGTCAGTTCTTCTACAATTACAGGGTATTGACCAGAACGTGGTGAGGGTGGAAATTTCAATCGTAAAGCGGAAGTATCTACTTCATCAATCTCAATCACTTCTAACTTTTCCAGCATCTTTACACGCGATTGCACCTGCAAAGTTTTAGAATAAGTGCCTCTAAAGCGATCTATAAACTCCATGTTATCTGCAATAAAGCGTTGTTGTTCCTCATAAGCTTTCAATTGGTGTACACGGCGGTCGGCACGCAACTGAAGATAATGGGTATACTTGGCTTTGTAATCGTAGATTCTGCCCATGGTTACCTCGATGGTACGATTGGTGATGTTATCTACAAAGGCACGATCGTGAGAAATGATGACAACCGCTTTTGCCGAGTTGATCAGAAAATCTTCCAGCCATTGAATACTTTCGATATCCATGTGGTTGGTAGGCTCATCCAATAAGATGAGGTCAGGTTTCTTTAACAGAATTTTGGCCAGCTCGATGCGCATACGCCATCCGCCAGAAAACTCAGACGTTTGACGTGTAAAATCCTTGCGCGCAAAACCTAATCCTTTAAGCACTTTTTCTACCTCAGCATCATAATTGACCTCTTCAATAGAATAGAATTTTTCACTCAGTTCAGACACCCGTTCAATCAGCTTCATGTAGTCATCACTATCGTAATCCGTACGGATAGTCAGCTGCTCATTCAGCTCTTCCAGCTCTGTTTTCATCTGGTTTACCTCCTGGAAAGCTTTCATCGTTTCCTCAAAAACGGTAACCTTATCTTCGGTGAGCAAATGTTGTGGCAAGTACGCTATTACCGCGTCTTTCGGACCAGTTACGCTGCCAGATGTAGGTTTAGCCACATTGGCAATGATCTTTAGGATGGTGGACTTGCCTGCGCCATTCTTGCCCATCAGCGCGATTTTATCGTTCTCGTTGATTGGGAAAGTTACGTCGCTAAAAAGGGTGGTTCCGCCAAATGAAACGGAGATGTTATTTACGTTAATCACAGTATAGGAAAATTGAATTTCGGCAAAGATAAGATGTTATCCCTAACTTGGTAACTGATTAGGTGAAACACCGTAATCTTTTTGAAAGGGATAAGATGCAAATAGAAATGTCATTCCAGATATAGCTGGCACTTGATTCCATGTTTTCAGTTATTATATTGAGTTGACTTTCATCTTATGGTAACTAACAAGCTCCCTAATTAGGGAACTTAAAATTTTACCTTGTTTCATTCCAAACTCATCCAGTACCTCCGACAATACATCCTGGAAATGGTAGCCGACAGATCCAATACAATTGAAGGTATATGCTGAATAAGAAGGATAACAAGAAACCAGGTTCTGAAACAGCGCAGTAAACGAATGCTTAACAAGCTGGTGACTGTAACTTTCATCCACGCCGGGTTGCTTTAAAAATTTGGTAAAGCCCGCACAGAACCTATTTGCAAAGGGCTCGGAGTATACTTTGTGAATAACTTCATCGGGCTTAAGTCCATAGGTGTCCAGGAACAACTCCCTCACCGACGCAGGCATTTTGTTTCGCAAATAGTCACTTAACAATTGCTTCCCGATTGCTGCACCACTTCCCTCATCTCCTAAAATAAACCCTAAAGAATCAATATTATGTGTAATACCACGCCCGTCATACAGACAAGTATTGGTGCCTGTACCAAGTATTGCTGCAAAACCGGGTTGGTTGCCCAATAAGCCTCTTGCCGCTGCTAACAGATCAACTTCAGCGTTAATTTCATCAGCATTTTCAAAAACTTCCTGCAGGATGTTGCACATGACCTCAGTTTGATCATCCTGACATCCAGCGCCGTAGAAATGTATTTTGCTAACGCTGAAGGTGTCGATGTGCGACGGAATACTATTTTTAATGGAACGTGAAATATAAGCCTTATCCGCGTAGAAAGGATTATAGCCCTCGGTCGTAAAATAGGTTTCCGTTCCTGCCTCATCAAGCAGGCACCAATCTGTCTTTGTTGATCCACTATCTGCGATTAAAATCATAATTTATTCTTTAAATTTTTTCCAATTTTATGTCCGGAAACCGCATAGTATCCAATAACTATATAGCAGGGAATGACCATTAAGTAAGCCTGTTGTTCGTTGATCTGGTCTGCTAAGTAACCATATAGAAGAGGCAATAACGCTGCCCCTGAGATGGCCATTACCAATAATGAAGATCCTATTTTTGTAAACTTACCTAAACCTTCGATGGCGAGGGGCCAGATAGAGGGCCACATCAGCGAATTTGCCAAGCCTAACAGGGCCACACATACAACGGATGTCAATCCATTAGTCAACACAGCTAAAACAGCAAATAGAATACCCAGCAAGGCTGATGCTTTGAGGGCATTCTCCTGACTAAAGAATCTTGGAATGCAGACGATGCCAATGAGGTAACCTGCCAGCATGCTGATGAGCGTAAAGGAAGTAAAAAACTTAGCACTGGATAACGGGAGTCCCTGGAAGGCACCATATCCAATGATGCTGTTACCTGCGATAACTTCAACGCCAGTATACAAAAATAACACAAAAACGCCCAGAAGTAGGTGAGGAAATTGAAAGATTGATGTCCTTGCCTCCTGCGAACCAGCACCAGTATGTTCATCCTCTTCTGCCTCATTGATTTCTGGTAAAGCGGAGAAATATATGATCACGGCCAAAACGACCAGAATTGCCGTAATCAGAATATAGGGCACAATTACCTTATTTGCCAGATGATTTAATGCGGTAATCTTTTCAGCCGGATTTAAGGACAACAACCTATCTTTTAAGGCATCTGCGTCATTTAAGATAACAGCTCCAAGAATAACGGGCGCTATTGCACCGGCAACTCCATTGCATATTCCCATGAAACTGATTCTTCGCGCTGCACTTTCTTTTGGTCCCAAAATAGTAACGTAGGGATTTGATGCAGTTTGTAGGACCGTCAAACCAGTTCCCTGAATAAACAAACCAAATAAAAACATAGAATACTGCCTGTTGATGGCTGCGGGGATAAAAAGCAATGAACCAAGGGCCACCAGTAACAATCCTACGGACATCCCCTTTTTAAATCCAGTCGCATTGAGCAGCCAGCCAGAGGGTATACCCATAATGAAATAGGAGACGTAAAAGGCAAAGGCAACCAGGTATGATTGAAAATTATTGAGCTCGCAGGCGATTTGTAAATATGGAATGAGCACAGAACTAAGCCAGGTAACAAAGCCAAAAACAAAGAACAGAATACCAATCATCATTAGAGGACTGACCACTGAACTAATCAGATTAGGGGACGCTTGTTTAACTGTAGTCATATTAGTAGTTTTTTTCTTTTATTCTGTCCACGATCTGTTCATAAATATTCTCTGGAAATACCGCAGGCTGCCCGTACCAATAGAAAGAATCAAGGCCTTCATAACCCTGCGCCTTGATGTGTGCCCGCGTCGGTAAATAGCTTGACACGTCATTACAATAACCAGCCACGCTTACCAGTTGATCAGGCCATAAACCTTTAATTCCAATACTGTATGCTGTTACCGCTTCACGAGATAAGCCTACCAGTTTCCAATTACCAATGTTGATGGTCTGGATATATACGGGCATCACCTGTGGCATTTTATTTTCTGCCACATAGTTAAGCATTAAATCTGCCCATCTTACATTTTTTTCTGCATATACGTTTCCAGGCTGGTTACTATTGTCGGCTTTAAAGTCGCGGATATTTTGCACCGGCATGGATTTTACCGGCACCCTCAGCGTGTCTAAACGGTAGGAAATTGCCCCTTCAATACGCTTCATAGGGCTGTTCAATATGTTCAATACATCCAAGGCCAGGCTGTCACCGGTTTTTACATAGCTATTTTGTTTCGGGTTGATATCTCCCCCACAGCCCTGTAAAAATAAGGCGTTAGCAATCCCCGCCTCATCAAACAGGTGGCGCCTGACCACACCCGGATAGTTTGCACTTATTGTTACACCTTCCTTTCCTGAGTTATCAAACACTGGATGGCATCCGGTTAAGAAAATCAGATCCTTGCTGCCTCCCTTGGTATGATTAGCCACTAACACGTCGACATCGTTATCATATAAGGCATCAGCACCGGTTAGACTCCTGTTCATCCCTATGTTAGTTTTTCCACGCCCAAACTGTATGCTTGACCGCTTCATGTTCTTGAGAGCCGTTTTTACCGCTTTGACGATGGCTTCCTTAATTACGGTATTTAAATAAATGCTGTCTGGATACTGCATGGGTTCTCCCCAGGTGCTCCAGTCTTGCGAAACTGGCGCAAAATGTGTGTGTGATGCATTAATAAGGATTGCTGAAGGCGGAATTTTAAACGTCTTGTAGATGTGTTGCTTTATAGGCTCAATAAAAGAGCTGTTAATGCCGCATACATCCATTCCCATAATGACCACCGTTTTTTGATCTGCTTTGATTGCTAATGCAGATACCGATAAGTCCTCATTACTGCTGTGTACAGCCATATACACACGATTATCCTTACCAATTCCATAGAGCATCCCTTTGGCAATGACAACTTCTCTAATATCCTGGTTATAGGTAAGTCCGTTATAGCGGGCTATTGACAACCACTTTTGCTGCTTTGCAGGTTGGTATTTCAATAATGCGTTTCCATCTGTTAAGGCATAAATCTGCTTCTGATGAATGGCTAAATTAAGCAGTCCGCCGGGGAGCAATGCCTTATCCAACTTAAAATTGTTGACGCTTGCTGCCGGGCTTCGGGATCTACTGATCTGTCTCCAAAGCGGATTACTGTTATTTGCCGCGCCCTTATCTACCCATTCCAGTGTAAAACGACCTTCACGAGGCACTCCATACCCCGCTAGTGCCAGGGAAAAAGCAGATTGTGCAGGCTCAATGCTTACCTTTGAAGCACCAACCATATAGTCGGTCTGAGCCTGCGCACCTGCATAAATAAGAAGTGAAATTACCTGAATAACTATCTTTAACTTCATATTCTGATACCGCATTATCCAATCATGCTCTCCATCGCTTTTTTAACACTTCCGTGTTTTAATACAATAGATTTAGCTTCCTGATAATCTTGAACACCAGACTTCTCCATAAACATTTTTATGCCGCGGTCAATTATTTTGTTGTTAATCAATTTTACGTTGATCATGCTGTTGTCTTCTACCCTTCCAAGCTGTACCATTGTTGTTGTACTGATCATGTCAAACAACATTTTCTGCGCGGTACCGCATTTCATGCGTGTACTTCCGGTAATGAACTCAGGTCCCATCACTACCTCAACCGGCAAGTCTGCATGGGCTGCTATTGGAGAATCAGGATTATGAACAATGCAACCTGTGGTGATCTTATTTTCGCGGCACTTTTTCAAAGCTTCCAATACAAAAGGCGTGGTACCGCTGGCCGAAATACCGACTACGATATCATTAGGGGAGATCGCATATTCACTGAGTCTTTCCCAACCTTCATTTATATTATCTTCCATTTCTTCCAATGCATCCGCAAGACGGTCTACACCACCAGCGAGCACGGAATTAAACACACCTTTAGGAATTCCATAGGTTGTAGGGAGCTCAATTACATCTAAAACTGACAACCTGCCACCGCTGCCCGCACCAACATAGAACATTCTGCCACCTTTTTTAAGTGTATCCACAATTGCCTCAATCATTTTGGAAATTTGAGGCAGCTGTTTTTCAATGGCCAGTGCAACAAGCTGGTCCTCTTTGTTAATATTAGAAACTAATTCTTCGATTGATTGGGTTTCAAGATTTCTGTACTTTGAAGCTTGCTCAGTAATAAGGGTCATATGTTTTAATTTTATAGTATTAGTTCTTTGTAAATTGAGGTTTGGTTTTATATACATCGGCAATCATTCGCGCATACTTTTTATGCATAGTTTTGGAGATGACAATTGGATCGCCTACTGGTTTATCGGGATATGACTCTCTGCTGTTCACCCACTTCCATTCCCATTGTTTTACTTTTTCAGCAAAGTTATCCTGATCGAAGGTTTTACCCTTTTCAAGTGCAATCGTTGCATCATCTATAAAAAGCTGCCAGCGTTTTTTGTAGAAACCTTTAAATAAACCAGACCACTGTTTAGTAGCATAGTCATGTAGCGAGGCGTCCTTTCCGCCCCATAAGGTAATCAGATCCCGTGCATTCATTTCGTACAACTGTCTCTCCTTATCGTTCGTTGCAATGGCCTTGGCATCATTAAGCCATTTACCCAACAGAAAGTCTTTACGGGTAGCCATCAAAACGTCCATATCGTCAATTAGCTCAAGGTAAGCAAGTGTATGCTTCCTGAAGGCTTGCCTATCGCCTTTTTTATAATCCTGAGCAAACTGCTGCTGCAACACTTTTGCGTAGTTGGCCATTACCTGTCTGCCTACAGTAACCAGGTCAAATTGATAAGTATCGCTTGTTTTGAAAGCTGCTGAAGGAAGAAGCAGCTGATCCCATGCGCCAATTAACTCGGCAGGATTGTAACCAAGATCTGTTCCAGCCCAATCAGCACTTTTGTCGAATGTTGGACGGGCACTGATGATGGACTCATAACTACCTGTTTGAGAATAAACGGTTTTGTGTAATATTTTCCAGGCTGATTCAATGTTAGCATTCTTCTTACCGTAACGGCTGTGAATATAATTTGACAACCAGGCTGGTACATTTATAGGTTGGTTATTCCATACATGGTCCAGCATCAATGAATAGACCACTGGATTTTGCTCAATACCCTCAGGTACAAGCCCAATACCCGACAAATTACCCCTGTTAGGATCGTGCACCATTTCAGCAGGCTCTTTAGCAAGATAATCAAGGTTACCGTACAGTACATTTCTGCCGCCAAAGTTATGAAGCATGCACCATATCCATTTCTTGCCATAAAAGGCATCAGTTTTGGTCCAAATAGGTTGCTCATCAGCAAATAGGTCTAATATAATCAGATTATTGTCAGGCACATCACTCAAGTAATTATTAATCCTTTCAGGTTTCCAGAAATCCCTCTTATCCCAAAACATCCAGCCCTGCATTACCCAAACAGCCTTTGGATCAACCTTAGCCATTCCCTGGTATACTGCCTTACCAATTTTACGTACATAAGAGGTATCTTCATATGGTAAAAACATCTCGTTGAAAGTGTCGGCACCATAGAGGTGGTCAACATTGCCAAATGCTTTATCCTGTTCTTTCATAAATTTATCACCTATCTCCTGAAACAAGGGATCATCAGGATGCAACACATAGGTATCGGCAAAGCGTCCCTCCCAGTTCAACTTATCAATCTTAGCATTAGGAAACCTGTCTTTGAATGCTGGCGGTACGTGGCCGCTAAAAGCAGGTAAAATAGGTCTCATACCCAACTCACGTTCACGTGCCAGGATTTTCTTTTGCAGTGCTTCCTCACGCTTCATCCAGCTTTGCGGTAGCGGCCCGTTTAGACCGTCAATGTTGCCTGCCCAGAACCACATAAAATAAGCTGGACCGGTAAAAAACTGTCCCATTTCTTCATCGGTAAATCCCATACTGCGGTACACCCTGTCCCAAAGGGCATTTTGCCCTGTCATGGCCAGGGGCATGTTGATGCCATTGAGTGCCATGAAATCGATTTCCCATTGCCATCTCTCCCAGTCCCACCATGAAGCAGTATAGTTAAAAGTACAGTAGTTAAAATAATGACGATATTCATGCGGTGTTACCTTGTGGATCTTTTTAGGAACCATCGGAAAAGGCTGGGGAATATTCAAGTTGCTTCCGTTCCAGCTGATGCTGCAATGTGCATAATTTTGTAGCCAGTAATTAAATGCACTCGCTACAGATACGCCGTTGTTTCCTTTTAAGAGTATTTTTCCGTTCTTGTTTTGTAATGAAAAAACATCTTTATCATTCTCCTTTGGAATATAAGCTATTTCGAATCTATCCGCATACTTAGGGATGATCCTTTTAATCAGGTCATGACTAGCCTTTATGTTTAGCTCATTTGCATCCGTTGCCGATCGCCCATATCCTGTGGCGAAAGCAACGAATGAGATTATTAAAGTAAAAAAGAGTCGCTTTTTAATTAGTCGCATCATAGATTTTATTTTTGTGTGTTTGTATGTTTAGAATAAGCCTTATTAATTTCAGCACTATATTTTGCAAATAATGCTTTAGCGGTATTAACTGGATGACCATTCACCTTATCCGCGTAGGCTTCTGTGCCATTAACCCAGTCCCATTCCCAGTTTTTTATGTTATTCTCAAATTGCTCCTGATCGAATTGTTTCCCGTTGGCTGTACTTTTCTTAACCTCGGCAAAAAACTGCTGCCAGCGAGGTTTATAAAAGCCTTTGAACATCCCCGACCATTCCTTGCAGGCGTATTCATGAATATTGCAATCCTTATCTAACCATAAGGTAATCAGGTCACGTGCGTTTCGCTCAAATAACTTCTTTTCCTGTTTATTACTTCCAAGGCGCTTAGCGCTGTTTAACCAGCGGCCAAGTAAAAAGTCTTTTCGGGTTGCCAGCAGCATATCCATATCATCAATCAACTCAAGGAACTTCACACTCTTCTTATCAAAGTCAGCAAAATTTTTATTCTGGTAGTCCATGGCGAAGCTCTCCTGAAGAACATTTGAGTAGTTGGCCAGCACCTGCCGTGTTACATCAACGAGGTCATACTCAAAGCCATCGCTGCCTTTCAGCTCATCCGATGCTACGATCAATTGCCTGCATGCTTCCAGCAGCTCTGTTGTGTTGTAAGGGATATCGGTATATGTCCAGGCTGTCTCCTTGGCAAACGTTGGTCTACCAGTAATGATGGAATTGGTTCCCCACCATGGCTGATGACTGTAGACTGTATTTCTTAGTATCTTCCAGGCCTTTTCAGCCGCAGCGTTTTTCTTTCCATACCGTCGTTGGGCATAGTCTTTCAGCCAGTCGTCTAATTGGATAGGCTTAGTGTTCCAAACATGTTCCAGCATTAATGAATATACAGCTGGGTTTTGCTCTATTCCCTCCATTGTCAAGCCTATTCCAGACATATTTCCAGAATTTTCACTATTTAATGCTTCGAGCGGATCATTAGCAATTCGTCCCATATCACCGAACATACTAATGCGACCTCCAAAATTATGCAGCATACACCAGATCCATTTTTGACCGTAAAATGCTTCCGTTCTGTTCCATACGGGATATAGCTCACTGTTGAGATCCAGCGCAATTAATTTATTTTTAGGTACTGCACTAAATAAGGCCTTCATTTGTGTAGGCTCCCAAAAATTCGGTCTGTCTAAGAACATCCAACCCTGCATTACCCACACAGCTTGCGAATCTACGGCAGCCATAGACTCATAAATCTTCTTGGCCATGCCATTGAGATAGGTGGAGTCATTGCTGACAGGCGTCATTTCGTTAAAGGTATCTGCTGAATACAAGTGATCGGTGCCAAACGTTTTAATCAGTTCAGTAAGAAACTTCTTCCCAATCTCCTTGAACATGGGTGTTTCGGGATTCAATACATAAGCAGGCGCCACATTAATACCCCACTGTTGGGTATTTACCTTCACCTCCGGAAACCTATCCTTAAAAGAAGGTGGTACATGCCCGGTAAAAGATGGCAATATTGGTGTCATCCCTAAAGAACGCTCTCTTTCGAGAATCTTCTTTTGTAAATCTTCCTGCTGTTGCATGAACTTTTTAGACATCGGTCCTCCCCAGGCATCCAGATTACCCATCCAAAACCAATTCGTATAAGCAGGTCCGCTAAAAAATGCATCCATATCTTTATCCGTAAAGCCCATGCTGCGATACACTTTATCCCAAACAGAATTTTGACCAGTGAGGGCAAGCGGCATATTAATACCGTTTAGCGCCATGAAATCAATCTCCCATTGCCATCTTTCCCAATCCCACCATGTGGCGGTATAATTAAAGGTGCAATAGTTAAAGTAATAGCGGTACTCGTGAGGCGTTACTTTCCGAACCCTTTCTGGCACGGTTGGAAAAGGAACAGGAATGTTCAGATTAGTCCCGTTCCAGCTGATTTCGCATTTTGCATAACTCTTCAGCCAATAGTTTAATGCACTAGCTACCGCCACCCCGTTGCTTCCTTTGAGTAAAATTTTATCTCCTTTACTTTCCAGCTCGAAAACGTCTTTATTATTCTCCTGAGGGATGTATGCAACTTCAAAACGACTTGCATATTTTGGTAATACACGCTTGATGAGTTCCAGGCTTGCTTTCTTGTTGAAAGGACGGCCGCCTTCCGCGGATTGCGACATCGCCATGGAGACTGTAAGACAAAGCAAAAAAGTTAACAGGATAGGTCGCTTGAAATTTATAAAAGTCATATTTATTACTGTTATAATGGCCATAAGCCAAGGGGGTTAAATTTATATCTCCACAAGTCGCCATTACTATCAAGACCTAAGAGATCAGTGCCTGAAGTAATCACCAAATCATACATATTCCAGCCCGTTCCAACTTTAATTCTAGCACCTGCAACACCGTCGTCTGAAAACGGATATTGCCACATGGTTCCATTAGATTCAATAGCAAGAAGTGAATTCTGGTAAGGAAGAATCTGCACGAATGCATCCCAGCCTGTTCCAGCAGCTTTTGCACCGCCGAAGCCGCCGCCGGCATTCAAAGGATATAAGGTCATGGCTCCTGCCGCATTTATACCTAAAAGTGAAGCTTTGAAAGGAATAACCTTTGTGAAGACATTCCAACCCTGACCTATCTCCCTGGTGTTGCTTACGTTATCATTTCTATCAAAGTTGAAGCTAAGGAGATTTCCATTATCAGTTCGGCGTCCAATGATACGGTCTCCTCCAAAATGCATGATCAGGTTGAAAATATTGAAGCCTGAACCTATCAATTTCGGTGCACCGTAAGTTCCGTTTTCCTGCATCGGGTATCGTAGCAGGTTTCCATTGACTGGATCTGTGCGCACGATATCTCCACTGTAGTAATGCGTAAAGAGCTTCCCGGCATTCCTGCCAAAAGAATACACCTTTTCCCTGGGTACTTCACCCTGAGCATAGGAACCAGTAAACAAGTAATAGGTAGTTGCGAGATCTTCGTTTAACAATACATCTTCGCCCTCTCGTGTAACGGTAACCGGCAGCAGATAAGTCTCAAAAGGATTAATAAATCCAATAGATTTGATACTTAGCAAATGTTTGCCGGTGGTTTGTTTGCCTTTTGGAATCGTCGACGTTGTGGCCTCCAGCGTATAGCTGCCGGCAGGCATTATACTATAGTTGGTGCCGTTTTGCTTATTGTAGGCCGCAACTTTTTCCGGCAACACACTAAAATGCACAGTAATTTCTCTTGATGCTGCAGAGGTTCCTCCCAAGAAAGCACTGTAGGTAAAGCTTGTATCTTTATCCACTATGCTAACCGCGCTTGCCACCGGATTATACGCGGCTTGCGGCATATATAACTTTTTAAAAGATGCCGCTCCCGGAACGTCCAGATTTACATCTACTTCTTTACTACATGCTGCCAGCACCATAAAAATGCCCATCAATGCAGCTAATTTTGTTTTTTTCATGTTATTAATCATTTTAGCAGCCTACCAACCTGGGTTCTGAATAATATTAGGGGCTTTGTCAATTTCACTTTGAGGCAATGGAAAAAGGTTATGTTTTGGTGCCTGGAACACTCGGGTCTCAATGAGTGTTCTGATATAGAAAGCTTCATCAGTTAATGAAGTTCCTGCGGCGATGTTCATCCCGTAAACAGGTTTGCTATCAGTTGTAGCCGCTATTTTCCAACGGTGGGTATCGAAATAACGGTGAGTTTCAAACGCAAGCTCAATTCTGCGCTCCTGACGGATTCTGGTCCGCATCTCCTCTTTTAATAATCCTGCGGGTAGTGCCGGCATCCCAGCGCGTTCTCTTATTGCATTAACATATTTGTACACCTCTGCTACAGGGCCAGTGGCTTCGTTTAATGCCTCAGCATAATTCAGGTAAATCTCGCCTAACCGGTAATAAATCCATGTCTTTAGCGAAAACCGTCCCTGGGATATATTTACTGTAGGGTCAGAAAACTTCTTTAACAAGTAGCCGGTTGTATTGTAGTCACGCCCTGCCACACCTCTCCCATCAGCTCCGGATGCCCAGAACTGCATTTGTCTGCCAACAAAGGTTGCACCGTTAAAATTGATTGTAGCATAAAAACGTGGATCACGATTAATATACATATTCCTGACACCAGCAGGCCATCGATTAGCACCCGCGGTGGTGGTAAATCCAGTTTCTACATATCCCGAAGCTGGATTAACTACCGGGGTTCCGTTGGCGTTGTAGCCGGTAATTGGCGCCTGGCCATTACTCATTTCATAGGCATCTACCTGCCCCTGCGTCGGGTTCCATCCATTCCATCCACTTAAACTACTCGGAAACGAGGATTTCTCCATCCATCCATCTCTGCCGGAATTACGGGCGAACAATACTTCTGAATTGTTATTCTCAATAAACAGCTGCTGATAATTCTTCACTGGATCTGAGCTGTAAACATTGAATAATTTATATCCAGCAGCCTCACAAAGGTCAATGCATTCTTTAGCAGCATTGGCAGCCAGTTGCCATTTATTCGCGTCATATTGCGCAGGAAAAAGTTGGGTACCATTGTTGTCTACGAAATTTGCGTAGTCAGGGTTTCCATTCCACAACGGACTTGCACTATAAAGCAGTACACGTGCCTTCATGGCCAACGCTGCTGCTCCTGTTGGGCGGCCGAGCTCACGCAGATCTGCTCTTTTCATAGGGAGGTAAACCATGGCAGCATTACATTCATTGACTACAAAATCCACGCAATCCTGTAGCGGCTGACGCCTGATGGTGTTAAAGTCATCACTCACGCCCAAATCTTTGTCCAAGATGGGAACAGGACCATATATGCGCATCAGCTGAAAATGATAGAATGCCCTCAAGTACATCGCCTCCCCTATCCAGGTATCCTTTTGTTGTTGCGTAAAATCCGCGTCAACTGGCGTAAGCTTGATGTATTTTAGAAAAATATTCGCTTTACGGATCCCCTCATACATATTTTTCCAAATCTGTCCAGCTACATTGTAGCTGTTCCAGGAACCCTTGTTCATCAGCTTTCCAAACTTCTCCGGCCATGGCACATTCATTTCATCCGCTGCAACTACAAATGGATTAATGTCGAGTAAATCTGTGAAATAGATCTCATTGGGTAGACCCGCATAAATGTCGGTAAGAAATGCTTCTGCATAATTACGCTTTTGAAAAGCCTCTTCAATGGTAATATCCTCTTCCGGAGTTTTTTCTAAAAAATCTTTACGGCAAGATGTGGTGATGAGCGACAGCATCACCAGGACACTGAATAAATATTTGTAGTTCATACTAATTGCTTTAAATCTGATAAATTATTTGAAGTCTACCTGTAAGCCACCATTGAAAGACCTTTGCAGTGGATAGCCGCCTGTACCGTCGTTAGACTCAGGATCGATTATTTTAACATGATCCCATGTATAAAGATTAACAGCATTCACAAAAAACCTAATCTTTGATACACCAATACTGCTGGAAGTTCTTTTCGGCAAGGTGTATCCAAATTCGGCGTTACGCAATCTTAAAAAGTTACCATTGCGCATGTACAGCGTAGAGTTTAAAAAGTTGTTCGGATTATTACCTACGTCAATAGCCGGATACAATGCGTTATCATTGGTAGGTGTCCACCTGTTATCATAATATTCGGTAAGCACATTATTCACCCCCAGGCCGTCATAAAAAGGCCAGATTGACTGCCCGCTTAAAAAGATACTCGTTCTTGCAGCTCCTGTGAAGTAGATACTGGCGTCGAAGCCCTTATAGGCAACTGTGCCCCCAAAACCGAATGTCATTTCTGGAAGTCTGGCATGCCCTATAGGAATCTGATCATATGCGTCGACCAAACCGTCGCCATTAATATCTTTATACTTCACATCACCTACTCGTGGCGTAGAAAATACCTGACGCGGACTAGTGTCAATTTCATCCTGACTTTGGAAGAAACCATCAGCTACAAAACCTATAGGTTGTAATAAAGACCGGCCTTTACCAGACAAATACGGATACTTTTTGCTCGGCTCATCATTTTCTATAATGGTATTTTTGGCATAGGTATAATTCACTCTCATTGAATAAAAGAAGCCTTTGCTGGTGGTGTTTCTCATTTCAAGTAATCCATCGATACCCTTATTTTTTATTTTTCCCAGGTTACCATAGGGAATTGACCATGGAAAGAATCCGGCGAAATCAGGCACTGTCCCCCTGCGCAGCAAAATATCTTTCCTGTTTTCGTTGAATGCATCCACCTGAAGGGTAACCTTGCTATCGAAGAAGCCAAGTTCTAAGCCAATGTTATTTTTAGTTGCTCTTTCCCATGTTACATCCATATTACCAATGGCTTCTTCTTCCATCCCGTTGAACAACTGCTGATCCTGACCAAATAGATACGACTGACCATTTGTTCGTATGGTACTCAGAAACAAAAAGCGCTGACCTATATTATCGTTTCCAACCAGTCCACGTGAACCCCTTAACTTGAAGTTGCTGATAAAAGGAACGTTCCAGAATTTTTCGTTCGAAATTACCCAGCCTGCTGAAACTGCAGGGAAAAACCCATACTTTTTGCCGTCAGGGAAGTTTTCAGAACCATTATAACCGAAGTTAAATTCCATAAGGTAGCGGTCGTCATAATTGTAGGTGGTTCTGCCTGCGACGCCCCTCCTGCGATAAGGCAAATTAAGTCTTGAACTTCCTGCAGAAAGGTTTACATAATCACGTTGGTTGAGCAGGATCATTGCCGCCAGGTTATGTTTACTGAACGTACGATCGTAATTGATTTGACCTTCCGTGTAGATTGCCCTATTGCTATAACCCCCTACACCATAACCCAATGGTTGTTCTTCCTGAAAAGGTATAGAATAGAGATCATGACCGTCTACTGGATCCTGACCTAAATATCGTTTAACAAGAAAGGCCTTTCTTCGGGTATTGTCGGTTTGAGCATAGCGGTCGTAGGAAAACAGCGCCCTCACAGATAATCCTTTTGTGGTGAACGACGATAAATCCCATTTCATTGCAAAGGTTCCCTGCAAATTACTTCGGTCTTGAGTAGTATAGCCAGACTGTGTTGCCCGGGCCCATGGATTCCAGCCAAGATAATTTGATGCACCGCCTGGTGTACCGTCAGGATTGGTAATTGGATATGCAATAGGCGAAATCACTTTAAGCGAATTAAAGATAT
>NZ_JAZQPU010000440.1:0-12480 GCF_045628745.1 Pedobacter sp. | reverse complement strand
GTTTTAGTCCATGCTTCCTGGTTCATGTAACCCAGCATTAATACTTCTAAAGTTTGTACGTCTTGGATAACAACAGGTACTAAACCATTACTTTTTTCGAAATCTATATTCATAACCTTACCGGTATGTTGTGTTTTTTTAGTTCTTCTTTTAAATCCGGAATGGCAATTTCACCGTAGTGAAATACCGAGGCGGCAAGTGCTGCATCTACGCCAGTTTGCATAAATACATCCGTAAAGTGCTCCATGGTTCCGGCACCGCCAGAAGCGATCACAGGAATATTGATGCTGTAGCAAATGGTACGGAGCAAATTGCAGTCAAATCCTTGTTTAGTGCCATCGTGGTCCATAGAGGTGAGTAAAATCTCTCCAGCACCATGTTGTTCTGCCTGTTTAATCCAGGATTCAGTTTCCAATGCGGTTGCAATTCTTCCTCCATTTAAGTGCACGAGGTTTTTATCGCCAACGAATTTAGTGTCTACCGCCAATACAACAAATTGAACGCCAAAAGCTTTGGCCAGTTCTTCAATAAGCAAGGGATTTTTAACGGCAGCAGAATTGATGCTGATTTTATCGGCACCGGCGTTCAATAAAGCTTCAGCATCTGCAATGGAAGTAATTCCACCACCGATGGTAAAGGGGATATTCAACTGACTGGCTACAGACTTCACCATTTCTATCATGGTTTTGCGACGCTCGTGGGTAGCAGTGATGTCTAAAAACACCAGCTCATCTGCCCCTTGTTGTGCATATTGCCAGGCCAGTTCAACAGGATCTCCGGCATCTTTAAGGTCTACAAAGTTCACACCTTTTACGGTCCGGCCTTCTTTAACGTCCAGACAAGGGATAATACGTTTACTCAGCATAGTTAAAGGGATGACATCGCTTTAAGGTTCCATTCTTTAATCTCATCAATAGAAATGCGGTTTTCATAAATCGCTTTTCCAACTACTACCGAGCGGATGTCATATTTGGCAAGCTCTTCAATGTCTTTCATGGAGCTGATGCCACCTGAAGCGATCAATTTGATAAATGGAGAGTGATTCAATAGTTTTTCATAGAGCTCTACTGCAGCACCGCCTAATTTTCCGTCTTTATTGATATCGGTACATAAGAAACGGAAGAAGCCCAATTGCAAACACTTGTCGATGTAATCCATCAGTTTGATTGGAGAACTTTCCATCCATCCTGAGTATTTGATCACCTCATCAAGTACATCAATAGCGATGACAATTCTGTTGGCATAGTCGTATTTCTTCCCTACTTCTTTGCTTAGCTCTTCTAAAAAGTTAGGATTGGTAATGGCTTGAGTACCCACAATAACGCGGTGGATACCTGCATCAAGCAAATGTGTTACCTGCTCAATGGTACGGATACCACCACCGTACTGCACTTTCATATCTGTTTTACTGATGGTGGCAAACAATTCTTTCTGGTTACTGAAATCACCCTTTGCACCATTGAGGTCAATGATGTGGATAAACTCTGTGCCATTGGAGCGATAGTTCTCAATCATATCTGCAATAGATACATCGTATTCAGTTTTTTGATTGTAATCGCCCTCTACTAGGCGGACCACTTTTCCGTCTAAGATATCAATTGCTGGTATTATATACATGTTAATGTTTTAAGGTTGAAAAATTTAATAATAAACGTTCTCCGGCGGCACCAGACTTTTCAGGGTGAAACTGTACCCCATAAAAGTTGTCCTTTTGGATGGCTGCTGAAAATTGTACACCGTAGTCAACAGTGGCCAAATCAAAAGTAGGATTATATTCAATAAAGTACGAATGTACAAAGTAAAATTGTGCCTGATTATCAACATCTTTGAACAAAGGATTGTTTTTTAAGTGCACATTATTCCAGCCCATATGAGGGATTTTTATGTTGTTTTCTTTATCGAACAAGCGGGTATGCAAAGGAAAGATATTCATCATTTGGGCGTCGCCTTCCTCAGAATGTTGTGTAAGCAATTGCATACCTACACAGATGCCGAGTACAGGTTTTTTAAGCTGCTTGATAGGCTCTACCAAACCTGTTTGCTGTAGTTTATTCATGGCCGAGCCGGCATGCCCCACACCAGGGATGATAATATGGCTGTAATTTTCCAGCTCCTCTGCGGTGTTCACCATGCCATAGGCAATGTTTAACCTTTTTAAAGCAGAAGTAAGGGAGAAAATGTTGCCTGCGCCGTAATTTACAATTCCAATCATCTATATTCTATAATAAGCCTTTAGTGCTTGGTAAAACTAATTTCTCTGCATCACGTTTGATGGCCATTTTAATGGCTTTTGCAAAAGCTTTAAAGATAGCTTCAATTTTGTGATGTTCATTGTCGCCGGTAGCTTTAATGTTTAAATTACATTTAGCGGCATCGCTGAAAGATTTAAAGAAGTGGTAAAACATTTCCGTTGGCATATCGCCCACTTTTTCGCGTTTAAATTCTGCGTCCCACACAATCCAGCTGCGGCCACCAAAATCTATGGCCACCTGTGCCAGACAGTCGTCCATGGGCAAGCAAAAGCCATAACGTTCCAAGCCTAGTTTATTGCCTATAGCTTTAGCAAAAGCTTCGCCAAGTGCAATACCAGTATCTTCAATGGTATGGTGCTCATCAATGTGTAAATCGCCTTTGGTCAAAAGATCAAGGTCAATGCTACCATGACGGGCAATTTGATCCAGCATATGGTCGAAGAAATTTAAACCTGTGCTGATGGCTGCTTTACCAGTTCCATCCAAATCAATTTTAATGCTGATCTTAGTTTCGTTGGTATTGCGCTCATGGGTGATGGTTCTGCTGCCTGCACGCAGGAAAGTGTAAACATCCATCCAGTTTTGGGTTTTTAACCCAATATAATCGGTAAGGTGTGTTGTAGATTCTAAAAACTCTTCAGCACCTAAAGTTTCATTGTTGCATAAATAAATGGCTTTTGCACCCAGGTTTTTAGCCAGAACAATGTCGTTGATCCTATCTCCAATCACAAAAGAATTAGCGAGGTCGTATTCGCCATTGAAGTATTTGGTCAGTAAACCTGTATTTGGCTTACGGGTTAAAGCATTTTCATGAGCAAAGGTACGGTCAATGATGACCTCACTGAATGTGATGTCTTCGTTGGCCAGGGTTTGCAGAATAAATTCATGTACAGGCCAAAAGTTAAGCTCAGGGTGGGAGTCTGTGCCCAGGCCATCCTGGTTGGTCACCATCACCAGTTCAAAGTCAAGTTCTCTGGCTATTTTAGATAAATAGTATAATGCTTTTGGATAAAATTCCAGTTTGGCAAAAGAGTCTATTTGTTGATCTTCAGGTTCAAGGATTAAGGTACCATCACGATCTATAAAAAGTAATTTCTTCATGGTCGGTTAAACTGTACGGTTGGTTTATAGTGATTTTAGGGCTTCTAATAATATTTTGTTTTCCTCTGGCGTACCGATTGTAATTCGCAGACAATCATCACATAAGGTAACTTTAGAACGGTCTCTTACAATGATGCCTTGCTCTACCAGGCTATCGTATTTAGCTTTGGCATTTTCCATGGCCACCAAAATAAAGTTGGCATCAGAAGGGTAAACCTTTTTGACCATGTCTAAAGCTTCTAAGGCTGCTGTGAGGAGATTTCTTTCTTCTACGGTCGCTTTAATCCACTCATTTACCTGTCCAACATTTTTCAATGCTTCTAAAGCAAGATCCTGTGTAGCCTGGTTAATGTTATAAGGTGCTTTTACTTTATTTAAAATGTCAATCACCGGACGGGGAGCAAAAGCCATCCCTAAACGTAAACCTGCAAGACCCCATGCTTTAGAAAAAGTCTGTAAGATCACCAGGTTAGCGTACTCCGTTAATTCAGCAATAAATGTTTTCTGACGGGAGTAATTGATATAAGCTTCATCAATCACCACAAGGCCATTAAAGTTAGCCAAAATGGTTTCTATATCTGTACGGATGATAGAATTACCGGTAGGGTTATTTGGAGAACAGATGAAAAGCAGTTTTGTGTTTTCATCAATTGCTTCAGCAATGGCTTCCATGTCCAGCTGAAAGTCTGGTAAAAGATTTACCTTACGTACTTCTACATTATTGATATCAGCAGATACTTCATACATGCCATAAGTGGGTGGAAGAATAACCACATTGTCAACTCCGGGCTCACAAAAAGCACGGAATAACAAGTCTATCGCTTCATCGCTGCCATTACCCAAAAAAGTATTTTCAATAGGTACACCTTTGATTCTGCTGATGGCATCTTTAAGATCCAGTTGTAATGGATCAGGATAGCGGTTATAATTAGCAGCCAGGGGTGAGCCATAGCTGTTTTCATTGGCGTCAAGGAAAACGCTGGCCTGTCCTTTATATTCATCCCTTGCCGTAGAATAAGGGCGCAGGCGTTTAATGTTATCTCGTTGTAAGTTATTAATATCCATCTTGTGTATTTAAACGAATAGTGATTGCATTTTTATGTGCCTGCAAGCCTTCTGCGGCAGCAAGAATTTCTACAGTTTTACCAATTTGTTGTAAACCCTCAGGGCTGATTTGCTGAAAGGTGATCTTTTTGACGAAAGAATCCATGGACACCCCTGAGTATGCCCTTGCAAAGCCACTTGTAGGCAAGGTATGGTTAGTTCCAGAAGCGTAATCGCCTGCACTTTCTGGCGTTAAGTTGCCAAGAAACACTGACCCTGCATTAACAATTAAAGGAATTAAAGGCTTAAATTGTGTTGTTGCTAAAATTAAATGCTCTGGTGCATATTGATTAGAGAAATCCATGCCTTCTTCCAAAGAATCTACTTTTACTGCATAAGAATTAGCGATAGCCTGTGCAGCAATAGCTTCTCTTGGCAAGGCCTTTAATTGAATTTCAATTTGTTCTAATGTTTGCTCAATCAGCGTTGCAGAGTTTGAAACCAGAATAGCCTGACTGTCTACACCATGTTCAGCCTGCGCCAGCAGATCTGCCGCTACAAATGAAGGATTAGCAGTTTCATCAGCAAGTACTAAAACTTCTGACGGTCCGGCGGGCATGTCAATAGCCGTTAGGGTAGTTGCTTGTACGACTTGTTTGGCATAAGTGACATAGCGGTTACCGGGACCAAATATTTTATCTGACTTAGGGATGCTTGCTGTTCCGTAGGCCATAGCGGCAATAGCTTGTGCACCACCTGCTAAAAAGATTTTATCTATGCCTAAAAGTTGGGCACAGTAAGCGAGGTAACAATTGGTTTTACCATCTGCCTGTGGTGGAGAGCATACCGTAATTGTTTTACAGCCAGCGAGTGTTGCCGGAATGGCAAGCATCAAAAAGGTGCTTGGTAAAACGGCCGTTCCTCCAGGTACGTATAGGCCCACACGTTCAATGGCACGTGTTTCGCGCCAGCAGGTAACGCCAGGCATGGTTTCTACAACCTCTTCCTTGCTGATTTGTGAAGCATGGAATTTGCTGATATTGGCATGAGCCTGGTCAATTGCTGCTTTTGCCTCGGCAGGAATGCTTGCTGCAATAGAACGGATCTCTTCCTGGTCGAGGTAAAGTTTTTCAAGCGTTACGCGGTCAAAAGCGAGGGCATATTCATATAAGGCTGCATCACCATCAGCTTTAACCTTGGCAATAATGTTATTTACGCGCTCTTCTATGCTTTTATCGTCTTCCAGTTGTCGCAAACATAAGTTCTCGATGGCTGTTGAAGATAAGTCTTTATAACTGTAAATTTTCAATGCTTTAGATTTTTAATGAATGAAAGGTTTAGGTAAATTAGACGATGATTTTTTCTATTGGCATCACCACAATCCCCTCTGCTCCGGCAGCTTTCAGACTATTGATTTTTTCCCAGAAATCTTTCTCGGCAATAACAGAATGAACAGCAACCCATTCTTCAACGAATAGAGGTACTACCGTTGGACTTTTTACGCCAGGCAATAAATCTACTACTTTTTGAAGGTTTGTTTTTGCAACGTTTAAAACCACATATTTGGTTTCTTTGGCACGCATTACAGAACGGATTCTTTGCAACAATTCTTGCACTTCTGGAATCAGTTCTGAACCATTTTTACCAATCAAAACAGCCTCAGATTTCATTACTTCAGCGAATGGTTTTAAGCCATTGCTTTTTAGCGTTCCTCCAGTAGAAACAATGTCACAGATGGCATCACTTAAACCTAAGCCCGGTCCAATTTCTACAGATCCGGAGATGGTTCTGATTTGCACATTCTTAACGTCATTGTCGTCAAGGAATTTCTCCAGGATGACAGGGTAAGAAGTAGCGATGGCTAAACCTTCCAATTGCTGAATGGTATCGATATTGCTGTTGTTTGGTACAGCTATTTTAAGGGTACATTTACCGAAATTAAGTTTCTGTAAATAAGTGACTTCGGCGCCGGCTTCAATAATAACGTTTTCGCCAACGATGCCTAAATCGGCAATACCGTCCTGAACATATTCAGGGATATCGTCATCACGTAAAAAAAGAATTTCTAAAGGGAAGTTGTTAACGGAAGTAATTAAGGAGCTTTTGTAGTTTTCGAAGGAAAGGCCACAGTTTTTAAGGATCTCTACTGATTTTTCGTTTAATCTACCAGATTTCTGGATAGCTATTTTAAGTGTTTTCACTTTTGCTGATTATAGGATGGAACAAGAAAATTATAAAATTCGGAAACAAGTTTTGAAGTACAAAACATTACATATACATCGCCAATTGGCGATGGTGCAAATGTAGTTGATGGTTCAAGTGTTTGTTCATTTTATATATGTTCCTAATCATTGATGCAAAGCATCATAAGGTAATGCAAATATAAAAGAAAATTATTAAACTTTTTGCAATTTAAATTGAATAACAATTATTATCTTAACCTTTTTGAGAATAACAATCAAACCTTTTCAACCTAAAAACCAAATATATGCCCTTTAAAATGCTATGGAGTGTAACCATGCTCTGTTTTTCTATGACTGCCTTTGGCCAGTCGGCCGATAACAAAAACTGGAATTCTTTATTCAACGGAAAAGACTTGTCGGGTTGGAAACAACTCAACGGAAAAGCTAAATACCAGGTGAGCAACAAGGAAATCATTGGCACAACAGTGGCCAATACGCCGAATTCTTTCCTGGTGACGGATAAAGAATATGGAGATTTTATCCTTGAACTAGAGCTTAAAGCAGATACATCTATGAACTCGGGAATACAATTCAGGAGTTTAAGTAAGGAAGAATATCAGAATGGGAGGGTACATGGTTACCAGGTTGAAGTAGATCCTTCTACAAGACAATGGAGCGGTGGGCTTTATGATGAAAGCAGAAGGGGGTGGTTATATCCTTTAGAGCTTAATCCTTCAGCCAAGACAGCCTATAAAAAAACAGAATGGAATAAATACAGAATTGAATGTATTGGCAATACCATCCGCACCTGGGTAAATGGTGTGGCTACCGCTCACCTGATCGATGCAGAAACCCCTAAAGGCTTTATTGCTTTGCAGGTTCATTCCATCAACAAAGCAGATCAGGCTGGAAAAGAAATCCACTGGCGCAATATCAGAATTCAAACAACTAATTTAAAACCATCACCGGCAGATGACATTTATGTAGTCAACCTCGTTCCTAATGATGTTTCTGCACAAGAGCAAAAGCAGGGCTTTAAGCTATTATGGGATGGCAAGACCACCAATGGCTGGCGTGGTGCTTATAAAGCAAAGTTTCCTGAAAAAGGATGGGGCATACAAAATGGGGTGTTAACCATTAAAGCGTCTGACGGTTCTGAAGGTGGTATTGGCGGTGATATCGTGACCGAAAAAGAATTTAGCGCCTTTATTTTGAAGTTTGATTTCCAATTAACGGAAGGGGCGAACAGTGGGGTGAAGTATTTTGTAACCGAGAAAGATAAAGGTGCCTCTGCCATTGGCCTTGAATACCAGATTCTTGACGATGCCAAACATCCTGATGCTAAATTAGGTAAAAACGGCAATCGTACACTGGCTTCGCTGTATGATTTAATTCCTTCTGCAAGAACGCCTGCAGCAAGGAAACCTATTGGTGCCTGGAACCAGGGTATCATTAAAGTATATCCAAACAACCATGTTGAATATTACCTGAATGGCTATAAAATGCTGGAATTTGAACGCGGCTCTGCAGCCTACCTTAAATTGGTGGCAGAAAGTAAATATAAAGACTGGGAAAACTTTGGCACAGCTGCAAAAGGACATATCCTTTTACAAGACCATGGAAATACCGTATCTTTCAGGAGCATTAAAATACAGGAGCTTAAGTAATTTATTGCTACTTTTGATGTTTATTTATTGATTTGAAAAAGATAATCTATTTACTGCTTTTTTCGGGCCTTTTCTGGCAGTCTTGCAGCTATTTTAAAGAAACGCCAGAAACAGGACTGCTATTGGAAAAGCACTTTAAGGACAAACTTTATAAAAAGTTTGACACGGCAGCTTACGATCTTGTTTTTCTACAGCATTTAGATTCCCTTAGCAAAGATTTGTCGAATCCTAAAACACTGCGAAGCTTTTATGAAGCACAAGCTTTGCGTCCTTCATTTATCAATGATCATTATGTAAACGGCGACCTTGATACTTTAATCAGCTATATCAGCAGGAGCAGGGAGCATGCTTTTAAGCCGGAATATTTCGGACTGAAAAGGCTTTCTGCTTTAAAAAGTACGCTTGATGCACATGCCTTTAAAACTATTGAAGAGGTGTATCCTGTGCTGGCAGATCTGGAAATCCAGGCTGCCGAATCTTTACTAAAGTACCATACACTAGTGTATTACGGTAGCCTTAACCCAAAGAAAATTCTGAACCGTTATTATATCAATGTTGAAAGGCCAGATAGTGTTGGTTTACTCAAAGTATTGTCTACACCTGATTTAGCCGCTTTTTTAAAGAGAATTCAACCGGCTTCAGACCAGTATAAAGCTTTTCAAAAGGAATTGGCCAAATTACAGGCGAGTGGGGCAGATGCCGAAAAGTTAAAAACCATAGTGGTCAACATGGAACGTTTAAGGTGGAAATTACCTGAGTCAGGTCCGGAATATGTGCAGGTGAATATTCCTGATTTTACGCTGACCTGGTTTAAAGATCAAGATACGCTGAGCCACATGAAAGTATGTGTAGGTAAAAGAAGGGAAGAGGGTTATGAAGAAAAGCTGAAGACATATATTAAAACAGGGAAACTTGATGACAAGCCTAAAAACCATCAAACACCACTTTTATACAGTGAACTCAATTCTATCCAGGTTAATCCTATCTGGAATATACCTGTGAGCATAGCGCAGAGTGAAATCTATTACCAGGCCTTGCGCGATCCTTATTACCTCTCTAATAATAACATTAAGGTTTATTATAAAGGTCAACTGGTTGGCGATCCAGATACCATTCAATGGAATAAATACGCAAGAGGAAAACTACCTTTCCAATTTAAACAGGGATCGGGAGCAGGCAATGCCTTAGGTAAATTCAAGTTCATTTTCAAAAACGGGTCCAGTATTTACCTGCATGATACCAATAACAAGAGTGCATTTGGGCATTACAACAGGGCTATTAGCCACGGCTGTGTGCGTGTGGAGCGTCCGCTTGAATTTGCGGAGCTTTTAGTGAACGACAAACGCCAGTACGACAAATTACGGATGGAAGTCAGTCTGCCACCTTTAGATACCACCAGGATGGATGAATACCGTAAAAAGTTGAGCAAAAAAGCCGACACGGTAAATACATTTGTGTTAAAACCTGCGTGGTTTGGCACTAAAAAGCCTATTCCTTTGTATATCAATTACATTACGGCATGGTGGCAAAATGGAAAGCTAGAACAAAGACCAGATGTATATGGGCTTGATGAAGTACTTTGGGTTAAATTAAAGCGATTTCTATAAGGGTAAGCAAAAATTGCCTAGTTTTGTACGCTGTTTACTAGCGGTTGAAATAGTGATATGCGAATTTTTAACGACTAAAGAATAAACATAAAAGATGAACCTTCTGATCAAAGGCGTTTCCATTGCCGACCCCAGTAGCCAGTTTAATCAACAAATTTGTGATGTACGTATAGAAAATGGTGTAATAACCACCATTTCCTCATCTATTTCGCCGAACAAAGACGAAGAAATTTTCGAAGGTAAAGGTACTTACCTGTCACCGGGCTTTTTTGACTTGAATTGCTCAGTTGGTGACCCCGGATTTGAAACTAAAGAAGATATTGCTTCTGCAACCTTAACCGCTGCCGCGGGTGGTTTTACAGGCTTAGCCGTTTTACCCAATACAGCACCCGTTTTACATTCTAAATCGCAGGTTGAATATGTCATTAACAAGGCTAAAGGAAACCTTGTAGATGTATTTCCAATCGGTGCCGTGAGTATGGACCTGGAAGGTAAAGAACTTGCCGAGATGTACGACATGCAGCAGGCAGGTGCTATTGCTTTTTCTGATGCGGAGAAACCCATTAAAGATGATGGTTTCATGAGCAGGGCTTTACAATATGCAAAGGGATTTAACGGATTGCTGATGGTTTATCCGGAAAACAGTTCTGTTGCCGGAAAAGCACAGGTAAATGAAAGTAAAACCAGTGTTTTGTTAGGTATGGTGGGCATTCCTGCCTTGGCAGAAGAAATGCAAATTTCACGTGATATTTACCTGGCAGGTTATCATGATGCTCCCGTTCATATCCATAATATTTCTACGGCAGGTTCTGTAGCCTTAATTAGAAGAGCGAAAAAAGATGGCATCAAAATTACCTGCGATGTGGCAGCACATCAATTGGTATTTACCGAGGAGCTTTTGAATGATTTCGATAGCAATTATAAAGTAAAACCTCCACTTCGAGGTAAAGCAGATATCAAAGCCTTGTTAAATGGCTTAAAAGACGGTACGGTTGATGCGGTGAGTTCGCAACATCGTCCGCAGGAAATAGAACATAAAGAGGTAGAGTTTGGGATGGCTGCTTTTGGCATCATTGCGTTACAAACGGCTTTACCCTTATTGGTTAAAGCAGGTTTAAATGAACAACAGATTGCGGTAAAGCTTGCTATTGCGCCGCGTAAAATTCTGAATTTACCAGTGCCAGTAATTGAGGCAGGAAATCCAGCGAATTTCACGGTATTCAGCACCAGCGAGAAATGGCTTTATAACGCCAGTAGCAACAGTTCAAAGTCGACTAATTCACCCTTATTGAATCAAACATTAACCGGTAAGGTGGTGTTAGTGAGTAATAATAATAAATATCAAGTATATGGATAATAAAGTAGAAAGTGCGCTGATTTCATCATTAGAGAAATTTGCCGCGGCATCAGGACAAGAGTCTGGCGCTTTGCAGACAAGCCTTTTAGAGGTGTTTAACCAGGATCTTGGTTTTTTGGAGAAAGTGGAAGCCTTTGATGCTGCTTTTGATGATTACCCGGCATTTGATGAGTTGAGAGAGGTTTTCTTTGATCTTTTAATGATCAATTTCTTTGCCAATGACATGAAGAAACTAGATGAAGACTATTTAGATTCTGAAGAATGGGCAGCTATTGAAGAAGAAACCATCGACCGTGGTACAGAGCTTTTAAACCTTTTATTGTACATCAACGAATGTCATGATGAGCGTATTAAGCCTGAACTTGGTGATTTCTTAAAAGAATTCTTATTGGTTGAAGAAGATGAGTTCCAGGATGAGTTTCATATTTATGAAGATTTAATCAGCAACCAACAATTAGCAGAAAGCAGCATTGAAGATATTTGCAGTCATGCAGGTATGGTTGACCTTGGCGATGAGATTAGAGAATTATTTGTTCCTTTCATGGCTTTCTTCCACCAGCCAAAATTCAGTGAAGAGGTGGTAACAGATTTAAAAGAATATAGTAACAATTCAGAATTTGATATTGCAGTGTACGCTTTAATTAGTAAGTTTAACTCAAATTAAATTAATTCAATCAAAACAATGCAACAACAATTAGCTGAAATGGAGAAAAAGCCTAACGTACTGGCTTTTAAAACGGCGGTGGCCTATGCGATTTATTTTCTGGCCCTGATGTTTATTTTTAAACTGATAGGCATAGACTCCAGCAACCCTGAACTTCCTATGGGAGAGAAAATAGTGAGTTCTGTGTTGTCTTACATTCCGTTTATTTTAGCAATTGTGTATGTACAGCTGACACATAAAAAAGAATTGGGTGGTTACATCACTTTTGGGCGTGCATTTTCTGCAGGCTTTAAAGTAGCTGCTTATTCCGGATTATTTATTGCAGTAATGATGATGCTCTATTACCTGGTTTTAGACAGACAAGCCTATGCAGATTTGATGGATGCGGCTATAGAAGCTGCCGGAGATGATGAAAATAAAATTAAAGGGGTTGAAATGATGAGACCCTATATGATTTTCTTTATTGCCTTTGGTGGAGCAGTATTCTATACATTTTTCGGCTTAGTGGTCAGTTTAATTGGTGCTGCGGTGTTCAAAAAGGTGCAGCCTTTATACATTGAAGAAGAAGAGAAAATAGGCTAAAAGCAAAATATATTCAATAATGA
>NZ_JAZQPU010000439.1:0-2704 GCF_045628745.1 Pedobacter sp. | reverse complement strand
TGTGGAAGAGTTTGCTGAAGGAGTGCATGCAGGTCAACATGCATAATTAAAAATCCAAAAGAGCCTTCTTTATCTTATATAATGATAGAAGGGGCCCAAAACAGAAGCCTTGTTATTTATAAAAAATAGCAAGGCTTTTTTCTGGGGCTCATAATCTGTATCATAAAGTTAAAAAATCAAATTCTCAATTTCTTAACTGATACAGTTCATTTTACAGTATCGCAAATCCACGCAAACAAGTTTATCCTACTCACATCTTGAAATTGGGTAAGCACAATTAAAGATTATCAACCCTCACTTCCCTTTCAATATGCTGTTTTTTTTCATCAGTATTCATTTTTGTAAAACCAAATTTCGGCGCAATTCGAGATAATAGCTTACCAATTTTTGATACACCCACTACTATTTCATCATCACCATTAATCAAACCCTTAAACACCTTTTGAGCAAAAAGTTCAGTAGTGATCAGTGATATTTTCTTTCCTTTGTTCATTTGAGTATCTACAGCAGGTGGTATTACTTCCACCACTCGTATAGATGTTTTACGAAAATGAAATCTCAGACTCTGAGTTATGGCCCTTAAACCAATTTTAGTTACACTATATGCAGATGATTGTACCGATGGAATAAAAACATATCCACTTGTAACATTTACAATAGTAGCATCGTATTGCTTCTCTAAAATCGGCATTAATAGATGGATTAAAGCTACCGGTGCTATTAAATTAGTAGCTAGCTCACTTTCTAACGTTGCAATATAATTAGGATGCATAATATCTGTAATACTATAAATTCCTGCGTTATTTATCAGAACATTCAATTTAGGAAATCTACTATTTACTTCGGTTTTTAATGCTTCTCTTCCTTCGGCGTTAGATAGATCTACAACAAAGGTTTTTAACGTTGGAAAGCGCTTTTGTGCATCATCAAGAGTGGCTTTTGTCCTTCCACAAATGATTACTTCATTTCCTTCTTTTAATAAGATTTCTACCAGAGCCAATCCTATTCCGGTACCACCACCAGTTACCAATACTGTATTACCGCTTCGTTTCATTTAATTCATTTCTAAATTGAATTGCAAATGTATATTCAATACTATACTTTTGCAAGTAGTTACCAAAAAGTATATTAATATACTTAATGTTAGTATATTGTTTAATAAGCAGTTAAAGCAAAATAAAAATGGAAAATAACCAAAGTTGTGTTGATTTGAGCGATATACAGTTCATACTGCAAGTTTTGGGAGGTAAATGGAAGTTACATATTCTTACCAGCCTGTATTTCGGGAAAAAGCGTTTTAAAGAGTTAGAAAGAAATGTAACAGGAATTTCTCCAAAAATGTTAATAAAAGAATTAAAAGATTTAGAAGCTATAGGTATAGTAAACAGGCAAACTTTTAATACGGTTCCCATTACTGTGGAATACAGTTTAACAAAAGAAGGTCTGACATTGAAACCAATTCTTGACCAAATGACAGAGTGGGCAATTGTTTATAAGAAACAAATGGTGAAAAAAGTGAAATTTGATCAGATTAAAAATCCTTAAACCTATGTCCTTTCTTTACCACATCACGCTTAAAATAAAGGTAACCCTTTTATGCTGCCTGCTTAGTGCTGTTTTGTTTGCCAGAAGACTGATACTTACCTTGAAAACAACAGTATTGATATTACTATTGGTATAAAACCAAGGCCAGTGCTTGATCAAGACTTTTTTCATCATCAAATCTTCTTATTAGGTGAATCTCACGGCGTTCAAAACCCCAGGAAATTGATTTTAACTTTTTGAAGCTGCTGAACAGCAAAGCGGGCGTACATACTTACATCGCTGAAATTGATTTCGCTAAAGCTTACTTTTTAAACCAGTACTTGGTTTCTGGCAATGAAAAGCTGATAGGTACTGTTTAATGCATTCATCCCAGAACAGTGGCAGGATAAGGGAAAACACTACACAGCCATTGATAAGTTTAATTACGATGGGCCGATAACTACCTTTAATTTTATTGAAGACTTTAAATCAGTTGGTAAACCTGATGCAACAACTTTAATCAGGTTGAACGGAATAGGCTGCATTTTTACTAAGCAGCCTATCGTTGTAAAGTACGACGACTTAATGCCTGCGGAGCAAAGGATGACTTTTGATGAACCGGGAAAGAATGCTGCCGATTATTTCCAATACGTTATTTAGTACGCAATTCGCCGGCGGTTACCCTAATCATCCCTTGATTTAGAGCTTGCATAATTTAAACAATTACCGAAGAATAAAAAGTTTTATTATTCGAGCCCGAACCATTCACCAGGCTGCATAATCAATGCCTGGGCATATGAACCGTGTAACGCCTTCCGAAGTCTTTCAACAGCATTGTCAGTTTCTGTATACATCGGCGGTTTGTGAAGTGACCTGTAATGAATAGGCACGACATTTTTTGCCCGAATGATATTTGCTGCTGCAGCAGCCTGTTCGGGTGTCATTACCGCTTCAAGCGGACTTGAAGGCTGCAAATGGGGGAAATTAACTACCGGTGCATTGATAGGCAGAAATACCACATCAAAAGAGCCATATTTATTGGCGATTCGCCACCAAAGCCCATGGAACAAAGTATCTCCGGCATGTATGATCCTATATTCATCACATTCGACTATCCAGCTGACTTGCGGATCACCAAACCCATCAACCGCAGGAACTGAAGATATTTTGAACGGCCCAA
>NZ_JAZQPU010000438.1:0-15331 GCF_045628745.1 Pedobacter sp. | reverse complement strand
CCCATTTAAGGGTTTTTTCTGATACTATCATGATTTATAAATATCTGAAAGATTATTGAACTTTTGAAAAACTATTTATTCTTAGCGATGTTAAACGTTAAAATAAGATGCAAACCTATGAAAAAAACGATTCTAAGTCTTGCTGTGGTAGGTGCATTGATTATGGCCACTTCAGCATGCAATTCTACCCGTACGGCTTCTGAAACCAGAGATAGTACGACCATGGATTCAACTACTACCACTACATCGGATACAACTAGCACTACTACTCCAGTTGACACCACCACAACTCCAACCTCAACACCTGACACGACCAAAACCACACCTCCAATGTAGTCTGCTCTTCCATCAACTGATGAAAAAGCTATCCAAATGGGGTGGCTTTTTTTATGGACTGTCAAAAAAATGTACTATCTCGCATTATAAAATACGATACAGGCTGTTAAGGGTTAACTTTGACTATGGTATTCAAAGAATTAATAGCAACAGAATATAAGACAATTCAGGACGAAATTTGTAAGGCATTAGAGCTTGCAGATGGTGGTTCTAAATTTGAAGAAGAATTGTGGGAAAGAGAAGGTGGCGGTGGTGGCCGAACCAGGGTATTTCAAAATGGCAATGTGATGGAAAAAGGAGGTGTAAACTTTTCTTCTGTCTATGGAAAACTTCCCGACAGTGTAAGGAAAGCCTTTAAGGTTGATAGTGAAGATTTTTTTGCCACTGGCGTATCTATTGTCATCCATCCTAAAAATCCATTCGTGCCTATTATTCACATGAATATCCGCTATTTTGAAATGGATGAGCAAACCAGGTGGTTTGGTGGTGGCATAGATTTAACCCCACATTATGTTATTGATACCGATGTAAGGTTTTTTCACCACCTGTTGAAAAAAACATGCAACAAATTTAGCCCGGACTTTTACCCTCAATTTAAAAAGCAAGCCGACGATTATTTCTTTATTAAACACCGTGAAGAAACGCGTGGTGTAGGTGGCATTTTTTATGACCGCCTAAAGCCAGAAAATACAGGCTTAAGCTTTGACGACATCTTTAAATTTTCCCTTGAAGTGGGACGCACTTTTGCCCCCATCTATACCGAACTCATTGACCGTAACCGTGAACAGCCTTTTACTGAAGTAGAACAGGAATGGCAATCTGTTAGACGTAGCAGGTATGCTGAATTTAACCTTGTTTATGATTCAGGTACAAAATTTGGCCTGGAGACCAACGGTAGAATAGAATCTATTTTAATGAGTTTACCTCCCATGGCCAAATGGATCTATAATTTCCAACCCAAAGAAAACTCACCTGAGGCCTATACCAATAGCAAACTTATTAAAGGAATTAATTGGGTTTAACAATTTTTTGAGGTTAAACAGCAATATTTTCTTAAATTCGCAAGGTTATAACAATACCTTATTTAAATCGTTTTATACGAACATTAATTTATGGCAGAAGATTTAGAAAATCAGGAAAACGACAAAATTATTAAGATCAATATAGAAGAGCAGATGAAGTCTGCTTACATCGATTATTCGATGTCTGTAATTGTTTCAAGAGCTTTACCTGATGTACGTGATGGATTAAAACCTGTACACCGTCGTGTTTTATACGGTATGCTTGACCTGGGATTAGCAAACAACAAGCCTTATAAAAAATCAGCACGTATTGTCGGTGAAGTACTCGGTAAATATCACCCTCATGGTGATTCATCCGTTTATTATACGATGGTAAGGATGGCTCAACCCTGGAGCCTGCGTTACATGATGGTTGAAGGACAAGGTAACTTTGGCTCTATTGATGGTGACTCTCCTGCAGCGATGCGTTATACGGAAGCTAGATTTGATAAAATAGCGGAAGATATGCTTGCTGATATCAACAAAGATACAGTAGACTTTCAACTTAACTTTGATGATTCCCTGAAGGAACCAACGGTGTTGCCTTCAAAAGTTCCAAACTTATTGATCAACGGTGCCTCTGGTATCGCAGTAGGTATGGCTACTAATATGCCACCTCATAATATTACCGAAGTAATCAATGGTACGATTGCTTATATCGACAACAACGAAATTACAATACCTGAACTGATGAAATTCATCAAAGCACCTGACTTTCCTACAGGCGCTATCATCTATGGTTATTCAGGTGTGCAGGATGCTTTTGAAACCGGTAGAGGACGTATCGTTATGCGTGCCAAGGTGGAAATTGAAACCCATAAAGAACGTGAGACTATTATTGTTACTGAAATACCTTACCAGGTAAATAAAGCAATGATGATTGAGCGTACCGCTGAATTGGTTGGTGAAAAGAAAATTGACGGTATCTCTAACATTAAAGATGAGTCAAATAAGGATGGGATCAGGATCGTTTATGAAATCAAACGCGATGCTAATGCTTCCATTGTATTAAACAATTTATTTAAACAAACAGCGCTACAAACCTCATTCAGTGTAAATAACATTGCCCTTGTTCAGGGAAGACCTCAAATGTTGAATTTGAAAGACCTGATCATGCACTTTGTTAACCACAGACATGAAGTGGTCATTCGCCGTACTAAATTTGAGCTTTCTGAAGCACAAAAAAGAGCGCATATTTTAGAAGGTTTACTGATCGCTCTTGATCACCTTGATGAGGTGATTAAATTGATCCGTTCTTCTGATACGCCAGAAGATGCGAGAGTAGGTCTAATGGAACAATTTGGCTTAAGCGACTTACAGGCAAGAGCTATTTTGGACATGACTTTACGTCGTTTAACTGGTCTGGAACGCGATAAGATTAAAGATGAATTTGATGAGTTGATGAAAACCATCGATTACCTTCAATCTATCCTTAATGATGAAGGCTTGAGAATGCAGATCATTAAAGATGAGCTGAATGAAATGCTGTTGAAGTATGGTGATGAGCGTAGAACTCAAATTGTTCATTCTGCTGAAGACATGAGCATGGAAGACTTTATTGAGGATGAAGATGTAGTGATCACTATCTCTCATGAAGGTTATATCAAACGTACACCAGCTACAGAATACAGAACACAAGCCAGAGGTGGCAAAGGATCGAAAGGTAGTGAATCTAGAAATGAAGATTTCATTGAGCACTTATTGATTGCTTCTAACCATAACTATATGCTGTTCTTTACAGAAAGCGGTCGTTGTTTCTGGTTAAGGGTATATGAAATTCCTGAAGGTTCGCGTTTAAGTAAAGGAAGAGCTATTCAGAATATCATTAACATTCCTAAAGAAGAGAAAATCAAAGCTTATATCAAAGTTAAAAACCTAAAAGATCAGGATTACCTTGAAAATAACTTTATCATTATGTGTACCAAAAAAGGTACAATTAAGAAAACCTCTCTAGAAGCTTATTCAAGACCAAGGGTAAATGGTATCAACGCCATTAACATCAATGAAGGTGATCAGCTTTTGGAAGCTAGTTTAACCAATGGTAACAGCGAAATTGTAATGGCATTGCGCTCAGGAAGAGCAATCCGTTTCAACGAGTCTACAGTAAGACCAATGGGTAGAACAGCAACAGGAGTGAGGGGTGTAACTTTAGGTCATGATAAGGATGAAGTAGTAGGCATGATTGCGGTAGATAATCCTGAGGCAACCATCTTAGTGGTTTCAGAAAAAGGCTACGGTAAACGTACTGATCTTGAAGATTACCGCGTTACAAACAGAGGTGGTAAAGGTGTGAAAACCATTAGCATCACTGAAAAAACTGGTGACTTAATTGCGATCAAAAATGTGACTGATGCCGATGATTTAATGATCATCAATAAATCTGGTATCGTTATTAGAATTGTAGTGAGCAGTTTAAGGGTAATGGGCAGGGCAACACAAGGTGTACGCTTAATTAACCTAAAAGGAAATGATGCTATTGCTTCGGTAGCTAAAATTGATCATGAAGATGATGAGGAAGCAGAAGAAGCATTATTGCTTGATGCTGACGGACAGGTAATTCCTACAACGGAAGTGGTTGAAGGTACCGACGCTGAGACTGAATTAGACGAAAGTGAAGAAGAAGTTGAGGGTGAGGAAGATTTAGAAGACGACGAAGAGTTGGATGATGCAGCAGAAGATGATGAAGATCAATCTTAATAAATATTAAATTTTAAACATCATGAGCAAACATTCATTTCTAGTATGAATTTTGCTCATGATAGGTTAATCACGTTTTTATAACAAATTTTACACTAATTAAAAAATATATGAAGAAAGTACTTTTCAGCATGCTTTTAGTAGGAGCTGCTACGATTGCAACTGCTCAAAAGAGTGAAGTTGCTGATGCAAAGAAGGAATGGGGTTTGTTTCAATTAATGGCTAATGGTAAACAACCATTAGATAAAACATTGGCAGCGCTTAATTCTGGTTTGAAACATACAGATAATGCTATTGCGAACGAAAAATCGCAAAATATGCCTGAAGCCTGGTCATACCGTGCTCTTTTTGCTTCTTCAATCGCTGCTACTGATACTGTAGATATTGCAAACTCTGTTGCTAAACAAAAAATAGCTGAAGAGGCTGTGGTTAAAGCTAAAGCTTTAGATACAAAAGGTACAGAAAAAGAGAACATTGCCAATGCAGAAGTTAACATTAGCAATGCTGTTAAAATAAGAGCTTTTGCTGCTTATAACAAACAAGATTTTGCTGCTGCCTTGAAATATTTCAATGAAGTAACGGAGAAAAATCCTAATGACACTGCAATGTATTTAAATGCAGGTATCATGGCTAAAAACCTGAAAAACTATCCTGAAGCCATTAAAAACTTCAAGAAAATGATCAGCTTTAACACGCCAAACGCGAAAGATCTATATACTGAGGTGATCAATATGACATTGGCTGACGTAAAAGATACAGTTGCTGCTTTAGCTTTATTAAAAGAGGCATCAGCTAAATTCCCTGATGCTGAAGGTTTTATTCAAACTGAAACTCAGCTTTATATCAATAAAGGTGATATTGCTAAATCTGAAGAAATGCTTGATAAATTAATTGCAAGAGATCCAAACAATGCAATTTATCAGCACTTAAAAGGTGATATTTATTACACACAGGCCGTTGCCGTACAAGAGAAAAAGAACAAAATTGACCCTAAAAAAGTAAAAGAATCTGCTGCCTTGACTGCTCAGATCTCTGGCTTATTAGATAAGGCTTTACCTTATTACACAAAAGCCTCAGAATTAGATCCTAAATCTGTAAATGCTTTAGATGCCATTGGAAGAATTTATGCTTTCAAAGGAGAGACTGCAAAATATGAGGCAATTAAGAAAAAAATTGCTGCTATAAAACAATAGTTTAAAGGTAAATAACATGATAAAAAGAGGGAGAAATTTTTTCCCTCTTTTTTTTTGTATAAATTTGTTTAAAACACCGCCATATGAAGAATAGATCCCTTATCATCATTACGACTTCACTATTTGTATCCTTACATGGCTATGGCCAGAAAAGCCAGCTTAAAATAGCACAAAATGCGGTAGGTAAACTACAGGCTGCTGTGGTAAGTAAAGATAAGAATAAACAAATGAGCGTAATAGGAGAGGGCATCAAAGCTGCAGAAAGTGCCCAGAAGGATAGAAAGACTAAAAACTGGCCTGAAACATGGGCAATTAAAGCTTACCTGAGTTCTTATGTAGCCTTAATTGACGGCAATGAAAGTAACGCCGACCGGTATTATGGTATGGCTACCGAAGCCCTGGATACAGCTGCTAAATTAGACAGGTTTCAAAATAATACTTCCTTAATTGATGCTGCAAATTACAACATCATGCTGATCAAACAGACGAAGGGAAGCAAAGCTTTTCAAAATAATGATTTTAAAAATGCTTTTTTGAACTTGAAAGATGTTAGTGATTTTTTTCCTAAAGACACAACTTTAGCAATAAATACAGCCTTAAGCGCACAAAGCATGGGCGATTTAGACAATACGCTGGCTTATTTTAAACGCGCAAAAGAAAATGGGGCCAAAAACCCTGCTTTATTTCAAACCATGGCCACCATTTATACATCAAAGTTTGAAAATGAACAGGCCATTAACACACTGGAAGAAGGATTGGTGCTCAACCCAGGACATCCAATATTAAATAATGACTATATCAATTTCCTGATTGATAACGAGAAATACGACAAGGCCATGAAAGCCATTGATAAAAGCCTGACTGTAGATTCTAAAAACAAACTATTGTATTTTCTATATGGTTATTTGTACCAGTTGAATGGTAAAAATACAACAGCAGAACTCGCTTATAAAAAAGCTCTAGCCGTTGATCAGAATTATTTCGATGCTTTATATCAATTAGGCTTAGTTTATATTGAATTTGCAAATACTTCCTTAAAAGACAATAATGCTGAAAATAAGGTTAAATCATTTTCATCGTATATCAATAGAGCTGAAATGTCTTTATTGCAAGCAAATGAAATCAATCCTAATGACAAGGCAACTGTACAACTGTTAACTGATATTTATACCAGGAAAAATAAGTTTGATAAAGTACAGGAATTAAAACGCAAGCTAGAAGAGTTTTAATGGCAATAAGAGGGTCTCAATAGGTAATTCCAAACCCTACTTAACATAATATTAATTATAGTCAATATAATTATGTGAGATTCATTCTTTGAAAAGCCTTATCAAGATCTGTGATTACTATAAAAATTATTGTATTTGAGGCATAGTAGTTGCAGTGAGTTTTGCTGAAATAATTAACGTTATAATGCTGTTTCTCTATGTTTTTTAAGCCGATCCGAAACGTTCATGATTTTTTGTTAAGCACCTATTTTGCAGATGGATTAAGAATTACATTTGGTGTTCTTTGTCCGTCATTAATTCTAGCCCAGTTTGGCTTGCTAAAATTAGGCATGACCTTATCTTTAGGTGCAGTCTGTGTAAGCGTCGTTGACTCCCCGGGTCCTATAGTACATCGCAGAAATGCAATGCTGATCACCACGGGCTTAATTTTCATCCTTTCGTTTTTAGTGGGTCTCACTAATAGAAATCTTTATTTTATAGGCTTTTTACTGCCTTTAGGAAGTTTTCTATTTTCCATGTTATCCTTATATGGTGCACGTGCAGCATCTATAGGTACTGCAGCTTTACTGGTTATTGTTTTTAGTGTAGATGATGTCAGGCCATGGCAGGAAGTTTCCTTACACGCAGTATTGGTACTTGCCGGCAGCGCCTGGTATACACTCTTGAGTTATTTTATTTATAGCCTAAGGCCATATAGAATAGTTCAGCAAACTTTAAGTGAATCCATTTCTGAAGTGGCGACATTTCTAAGGGCCAAAGCAAGGTTTTACCACCACAATATAGATTTAGATAAAAATTATGCATCTCTGCTCCAACTGCAGGTTCAGGTGCATGAAAAACAAGAATCCGTGAGAGAACTGCTCTTCAAAACAAGAGAAATTATTAGAGAATCCACGCCTGAAGGTCGTTTTCTACTCGTCGTTTTTGTAGATATGGTCGATTTATTTGAGCAGATCATGTCTACCTATTACAATTACAAACGCTTACATGAGCAATTTGATTCTTCTGGTATTTTAGCACATTACGAAGTTGTAGTCAATAAAATCGCCGATGAATTAGATAATGTAGCCTTTGCTTTAAAAACGGGTGGTACTCCCCTCCTTCCTAATCACCTGATGCAGGAGGTAACAAAATTAAAAGAACATATCGCTCAGTTAGAAGCTGACAATACCGATGGAGCCTATAACACACTCAGTATCATTGCACTGAAGAACATTGAAGTGAACATTGAGAATATCCTGTTAAGGGTAAAAACCATCACCAGCTATTTTAATGAAAAGGAGAAGAAAAATTTAAAAAGCAGGAACATTGAAACCGATAAATTTGTAACCCGGCAAAAGATAGATGTCAAATTAGTACTTGACAATTTAACATTTAAGTCATCCACTTTTCGGCATGCATTAAGAGTTGCTATTGTAATGCTGGTGGGTTTTGTAGTCTCTAAAGTTCTTCCTTTCTCCCATAGTTATTGGATCTTGCTGACTATTCTGGTGATCTCCAAACCAGGCTTTAGCTTAACCAAACAAAGGAATTATGAACGGATTATTGGTACCATTGTTGGCGCTGGTATTGGTCTGGCCTCTTTAGCCTTCGTTAATGACAGAAATATACTGTTCGTTATCCTGCTTGTATGTATGGTGTTATCTTACAGTTTTCAGCGCAAAAACTACGTTGTAAGCGTCGTTTTCATGACTCCCTATGTGTTGGTTCTATTTTATTTTTTAGGCATGGGTACAATCTCTGTAGCCAGCGAAAGAATAATTGACACCATTTTGGGTTCCGGATTGGCATTTCTGGGCAGTTATTTGCTGTTCCCCAATTGGGAACATGAAAAACTGAAGGATGCCATGGTGGCTACCTTAAAAGCTAATGTAAACTATTTTGAACAGGTAACCATTTTATATTTCGAAAAAACACAAAGTCTAACTTCTTATAAAGTGGCCAGAAAAGAAGTGTATGTAACGACGGCCAACATGGCATCGCTCTTTCAAAGGATGTTTTCTGAGCCCAAGAGTAAACAAATGTACATGAAAGAGATGCACCAGTTTACGGCATTGAATCATTTACTCGCCTCCTATGTGGCTACCCTTTCCTTATATAATAAGGAGCATTCCTTTTCGCTAAAAAATGCTGGAGATTTAAAGCCGCTGATCAATAATACCATATACCTGATCAATCTATCTACAGAAAACTTAACAAGTCCTACAGCGGAGATCAGCAATGTTCCCTTAATTAAAATAAAGGTGGATCCTACCAGAGAACAGGATGACCTGGCAGTGGTAAGTGAGCTGATTGAGTTGATTCAAAAGGTTGCCTACGATATCTATAAATTAACCGAAAAGATTAATTATAAAACTTTAAGCTGATAAGATTGTTATAGTAGTTCATTTATAAAATATATGGAAAAACTATATACAGCTTCTGTAACTGCCTCTGGTGGTAGAGATGGGCATATTAAATCAAGCGATGGTCAATTAGATTTTGACGTTAAAGCACCAAAAGAAATGGGCGGTCAGGGTGGTGCTACCAATCCTGAGCAACTTTTTGCCGCTGCCTGGGGACCATGTTATTTAGGTGCACTAGGTTCTGTAGCTAAACGCGAAGGTGTTGATGTGTCTGAAGCAACCATAGAAGTTCATGTTTCTTTTAACCAGGATGGTAATGCTTTTGTGTTATCAGCTGAACTCGATGTACACATTCCGGGTGTATCTCTTGAAGAAGCACAGAGTTTGGCTGATAAAGCGCACCGTGCTTGTCCATATTCTAAAGCAACAAGAGGAAATATTGAAACTAAAGTTACTGCATTATAGCAGTAACTTACTTGCCAGCCCCAATAATAAAAAGAAGCCAAACACGTCTGTAAAGGTGGTAATGATGATAGAGGAAGCAATTGCTGGATCTATACCTATCCTCTTTAACAACAAAGGAATGCCTGCCCCGGTAATGCCGGCAACAACCAGGTTTCCTGTCATGGCTAAAAAGATGACTACCCCTAGCATAGGGTTACTGTCGAATATAAGGGCTACCACTAAAACAATCAGTCCGGTTGCAGCACCATTAATTAAACCCACCGTAAATTCTTTTAGGACAGTTCTATAAGCCTGGTTATCGGTGAGGTCATGCAGTGAGATTCTTCTCACTGTTACGGCAAGTGCTTGTGTGGCCGCATTACCTCCCATTCCAGCAATGATGGTCATATAGGCTGTTAGAACAGCCACTTTAGCAAGTGTAGGTTCAAAATAACGCACTACGGCGGAGGCCATAAATGCAGTACCTAAATTGATAATCAGCCATGGCAAGCGCGATTTTACCGCCTCCAGCCAGTTACCGCTTAACTCCTCATCTTCAGAAACACCGGAGATCTTTAAAATATCTTCTGTATTCTCATCTTCAATAACGTCAATAACGTCGTCGAAAGTTACCCTGCCCAATAAATGCATGTTATGATCTACAACGGGGATACTGGTGAGGTTATATTGGGAAATTAGTTTAGCTACTTCTTCCTGATCTGTATCAGGATAAACCCAGGCCACCTCAGCTTTTACAAGGGCTGTAATCTTTACATTTCCTTTAGCTTTAATGATATCCTTTAAGGAGACAATACCATGGAAAACGTTATCGTCGTCTACCACGAATATGGTATAGAATTCTTCAATCTCTTCACTCTGTTTGATCAGCTCAACAATAGCATCCTGTTTGTTGAGGTTCAAATTGATTTTAAGGAACTCGGTGTTCATTAAACCACCGGCAGTATCTTCTGCATAGCGCATTAAGTTCCTGATGCTGGAAGCATCATTCTCACTTAGATCTTCAAGAATCTCTTTTTGCTCATGAGCTTCCAGCTGGGAAATGATATCGGTAGCATCATCGTAATCCAGCTCTTCAACAATTTCCGTTCTTTTTTCAGGATGCAGCTGAAGTAATAATTCCTCTGGATGCGCCTCTTCGTGCATTTCAGAAATGACCTCAGAGGCCACTTCAACAGACAATAAATTGATGATTCGCTGTCTATCTTCTTTTTGAAGACTATCAAATAAGATGGCAATTTCTGAAGCATGGTATTCCTCCAGGATGAATTTTAAATGTTCATCATCTCCGTTTAAAGCAGACTTAATTTTGGATACATCGGTCCTGTCCAGATCAAAGGGCTGCATCTTATTTAAACCATCCTTTCCGCCAAAAATAAATTAATTGGGCAATTGCAATAATAGCCATAAAAACCATGGTATAGATATAGCCATGATCGGCATATAATTCCGGCATATTTAGTGGCAGCAATTTACCCGATACAGGATCTTCTTTTGCAAAGTTCATTCCATAGATGCCCGCAATAAATGTCAATGGTATAAATATAGAAGATACGATAGTAAGTACCTTCATAATTTCATTCATTCTATTACTGATGATAGACAAATACATATCAAGGTTACTGGCTGCAATTTCTTTAAGCGATTCCATGATATCTATAGACTGAATACAATGATCATAAGCATCTTTAACAAACATTTTTGTTTGGGCTGAAATATATGGACTGTCAGTGCGGAGTATATCGTTCAATTTATCCCTTTCAGGCCATGCGGCCCTGCGGATATGGATTAAGTTACGCTTAAGCTGTTGAATATCGTACATAATAGAACGATCAGGCTTGTCGAGTAACCTGTCTTCAATTTCATCAAGGTCATCTCCCCATTTACCCAAAATTACAAAGTACTGGTCAATGATCACATCCATCAGCGCATACATCAAGTAACTGCTGCCAGCCGTTCTGATATTCCCTTTACCTATGCTCAGCCTTTTTTTAACAGGACTTAAACAGTTTTCATAGCCTTCCTGGAAGGTAAACAACACCTGTTCCATTAAGATAAAAGAGGCCTGATCGTTACCTAAGTTACGCTCAGTATCAAGGTATAACATCCTGCTCACCGCAAAGTTATAGTGATCATATTCTTCAAAGATAGGACGCTGGTAGGTACTGGTAATATCTTCTAAGATAAGCTTATTGATATTGAAATCACTATAAAGAACCTCAAAAAGCGACTTCGATTTAAAGCCTTTTATTTCTACCCAAAAAGTAAAACCAGGCGCAGAAAGCCGCTCCTTACAACCCTTTAAGTTAGGCACCTCTTCAGCGCTGTAACTTTCGCTATTATAGCTATGGATTGTAATAACGGTTTTTAAAGCATTCTCATCAATATATACTGATCCCGGACTAGAGCCGGCTTCAGCTTCAGCGAGGTACTTTCTCTTTTTTTTACCTTTTGAGTTCTTAGCCATAAATTACAAGAATAATTTGGCCTGCGGGCCCTGACTAAATAATAAATCTACAATACTTAAATTTGGTATAAAACCATTTCTATCTTCGAATACCTGGAAGTATGGCTTTGGGGGAAACAAAATCTCTGGATTTTTGAAATTAAGCTTGTCGCGGAAATCTGCCTGTGAGATGGGCTCTTTAATATACTCCGTTGTAAAATTAATTGCTGGTGCTTTTTTTAATTTAGTGAGCACCCATTCAAATAATTCGAAGTTATAGTCGAATAAAAAATCGAACTTCTTTTCATAAAACGGAGCAAGCTCATCTTCATAATATTCAAAATAGGCAGAATTGCGATAAGCGTTCTGAATACTTAACCAGTGCAGTCGCTGCCATTTAAAATCGTAACTAATTTTAACATCTTTAACTACGGTATGTACTTTAGAACCTTTAACAACGGGTATGTACAGGTCAAGCGTGCCATTGGGCGATGAAATCCTTGTGCGGTTTCTATAGGTTTGTTTCGGGAAATGTTCGTGTGCTTCTAAAACAAAAGCAAAATCATTCGCTTGCAGGGCAGCAAAATAACTAACTGGGGGAAGATAAAAAAGAGGAAATATTGCGTGACTTTGCATTTGTTAACTATGTTTGCATTCTTAATTCGCCAAATTAATGATAAAAAAGGGGTTTTCTTATATTGGAATATATTTTTTATACTGCATAGCGTTACTTCCGCTACCTGTTTTATACGGTATATCCTCTACCATCTATTACATCCTCTATTATGTGAGCGGATATAGAAGAAAAGTAGTACGCGAAAATCTAGTTAACTCTTTTCCAGAAAAGACCATGACGGAAATCATTTCCATTGAAAAGGCTTATTATAAATACCTCTGCAATTTAATAGTGGAAATTATTAAAATGCCACATTTATCTAAAAAAGAACTTGAAAAAAGGTACAAGTTTAAAAACCTTGAATTGATTGAGGACAGGTTATTAAATGGTGAAAGTGTGATTGCCTGTTCTGCACATTATGGCAATTGGGAATGGGGAATGCTTGCCTTTGGTTTAAACCTATCTGAAACTAAATACGTTATTTATAAGCCACTTAACAATGAGGTGTTCAACAAATGGTTTTATGAGCTTCGTGCGCGTTTTGGCAATACCCCTATAGCCATGAAGCAGACGCTACGCACCGTAGCAGGATCGAGAAAGTTAACCTCTGTATTTTGTTTTGCCTCCGACCAAACACCGGTTAGAGATCCTGCCAATTATTGGCTTAATTTTTTACATCAGCCTACAATGGTATTCTCTGGAGCAGAAAAAATTGCTGTGCAAACCAATCGCCCGGTTTTCTACCTTAAAGTTGATGTGGTTAAAAGAGGCTATTATGAAGTAACCTGCGTTCCTATTGCTGAGCATCCTAAAGAAACAAGGGAGCATGAAATTACAGCCGCACAATTTAAAATTTTAGAAGATCATATTCATGCAGCACCACAATATTGGTTATGGAGTCACAGAAGGTGGAAACACAAACCAGAAATTAACTAACATGGTTCCAAGTGTAGCTGTCGTTATCTTAAACTGGAATGGAAAGGGCCTTCTCGCTCAGTTTTTACCCAGTGTGGTTAAATCTGTCTATCCCAATTTGCAGATCATTGTTGGCGACAATGCCTCCACTGATGACTCTGTAAGTTATGTGAAAGCCACATTCCCAGGTGTAGAAATTATTGAGAATGATAAAAATTATGGCTTTGCAGAAGGTTATAATAAGGTGTTGGCACAAGTAAAAGCCGACTATTATGTGCTATTGAATTCTGATGTTGAAGTTTCGGAAAACTGGATTCTTCCTCTTGTGGAATTGATGGAAAGCGACGATCAAATTGCTATTGCACAACCGAAGATCAAATGGCAGGCAGATAAAACGAAATTTGAATATGCAGGTGCTGCAGGTGGATTTCTGGATCAATATGGTTTTCCTTTTTGCAGAGGGCGTATTTTTGATGCGGTGGAAACAGATGAAGGCCAGTACAATGATGTAAAAGAGATATTTTGGGCTAGCGGGGCAGCACTGTTTATCAAGAGCAAATATTGGTTAAGCTCAGGAGGTTTAGACGGAGATTTATTTGCGCATATGGAAGAAATAGATCTCTGCTGGAGGATGAAAAATATGGGCTATAAAGTTATGTACTGCCCTGATGCTGAAATTTACCATGTAGGCGGCGGTTCGCTCAATGCCACAAATCCTTATAAAACTTACCTGAATTTCAGAAACAACCTGGTGATCATGCAAAAAAACCTCACAAGCGCAGATGCCTTCAGGATGATTTTCATTCGCTTCTTCCTCGATTTTGCAGCACTGCTGCACTTTTTAGTACGAGGTGAAATTAAATTTGCCCAGGCCGTTTCAAAAGCACACTTACATTTCTTTAGAGACTTTAAACAGACACGCAAAAAAAGAGCAGCACATCAATTAGCCTATAACAAACACACGGGTGTATATCATTCCAGCATTGTCTATCAATATTTCATCAAAAAAGTGAAAAAATTTAGCCATTTATAAAACTCTCGATGGCCAGACGGTAACCGTCCATACCAAAACCGGTTAATACGCCTTTACAGTTTTTGCCAGTTAAAGATACATGGCGGTACTCTTCCCTACTGTAGATATTTGAAATATGAACTTCAATGACTGGAGTTTCAATACCTGCGATGGCATCAGCTAAGGCCACAGACGTATGGGTATAACCGCCGGCGTTGATGACAATGCCTTTGAATGAAAAGCCTACTTCATGCAGTTTATTGATCAGTTCTCCTTCAACGTTACTTTGAAAATAGTCAATTTCCAATGCTGGATATAGTGATTTTAACTCCTCCAGGTAAGCTTCAAAGCTTTGGCTACCATAAATGCCAGGCTCACGGATCCCTAACAGGTTTAAATTTGGTCCATTAATTATTTGTATCTTCATCGTTCCAAACTTAACAGTAAAAACTTATAGTATAAAACTTTTGTGATTATCAATCCTTATTTAAAAGAATTTAAAGCCTTTCTGAAATTGGAGCGTGCGCTTTCAGAGAACTCCATCGAGGCCTATTTAAACGATGTGAATAAGCTTATGCATTTCTTTGATGCTATGCAATTGGATATTGAAGTTAAAAGTATTGATGCCTCACACTTAAGGACTTTTTTAAAATGGCTAAATGAATTAGGCGTATTACAAAATTCACAAGCCCGCATTGTATCCGGACTTAAAAGTTATTTTGGTTTTTTGCTCATAGAAGAAATTATTTTAAATGATCCAACCTTACTTATTGAATCACCAAGCATCAGTAAAAAACTTCCTGATAGCTTGAGCTTACCTGAAATTAATGCCTTAATTGCTGCCATTGATGCTTCTACTGATGAAGGCATGCGCAATAAAGCAATGATTGAGGTACTCTATGGTTGTGGCCTGCGTGTCTCTGAACTTTGCAGCCTACGGCTTTCTGATTTAAACCTGGAAGAAGAGTATATAAAAGTGAAAGGTAAAGGAAATAAAGAAAGAATAATACCGATGGGGA
>NZ_JAZQPU010000437.1:0-7458 GCF_045628745.1 Pedobacter sp. | reverse complement strand
GCACCAACACGGGTCCAGAAACCAACATAATATCCAGCGCGGTTTTCACTATCGAAAGTGCCCGACGTAGAAAACTTTGAAAGGTTGGCTCCTCCTTTAATACCCAATTGAAAACTAGGTATCAACTGACTAAATGCTGCTCCACTGAAGAGCATCAGAAATGCGGATAAAATTATCTTTTTCATAAAAATTTAATTAGTAGACGTTAATATTTGTGTGATTTAGCTGTAAAACTAAACATATTTTGATTCTAAACTTACAATCAAATTCAGATTCAACAGAACAGGGCAAAATTAATTCACAGTTATACATGAAAATAATTTTGCCCTGGTGATAAACGTAAAAACATTTAACGCTTACATTTTACCTTTTATCAGGTATAATTTATTGGCCGGCATTATCAATATTCTGTTGATCTTTTAAGGCTTCAACATTATTTTTATTACCAAAGTTGTCTGTTTTTTCAGCAAAGTAAGCCATGATACTGCCTATGGTTTCTAAGTTATCAGCCACACGTTGGTGCATATCTGGTAAATCCTTATCTAACTTTTGGTCGCCCAATTCAATATTATCAACTTCGATTTTCCCTATTTTTTGAATAACGGCTTGTTGAGAATGTTGTAAATCTTCCAATTCTCTAACAATCTTTTCCATCAATTCAAACTTCTTTAAAGTATTCATATGTTTAGTATTTTTATTAATGACTATTTATCTAGTTAACCAGATATCTTAATTACTATTATACTACCAATTACCCGGCCAAGATGTTTTTAGATTTTATATTTCCGCTGCATATCATATTTTTACGAAGTGACATGGCTACTGATAGATAGTTTCAAGGCTTTTTGTAAATTGCAAGCTTTAGAGGCTTCTCATAGAAAGCATTAAACTTAATTTACCCGTATGGATTTAGTAAAAAAAATAAGCTTAGTCTTTATTTTCGGCAGCATTACCCTAGCTACACAAGCACAGGATACTGATAACCAAAGTACTACACCAGATGAGCGCAGGCTACTGGACTACTACCAAACGCAACGCTATACGGAAGCAGCTCAATACCTGCAGCAACTGAAAAAAACTGAAAATCAAAACTATAAGCTGCTGGCTCAGGAGGCTTATGTCTACCTGATGGCGGGTGCTTTACCAGCAGCAGAAGAAATATTACTTAAGCTCTATGAAAAGCAGCCTAAAAGCCTGTCTGTGTTATGTAACCTTGCCGAGATTGAGGTAAAAAGAGGTCGCAACAACAAAGCAAAAGCCTATTATAAAGATATTATTGCCTTAGACAGTACGCATTTCAATGCCTATAAGCAACTGGCAGCATTAAGCAAACAAGCTACAACGCAAGAAAGAACAGCCTATTTAGTTAAAGCAAATACCTTAAACCCTATAGCGGCAGATGTGGTTGCAGATCTTTGCGAAATTTATTTCAAGACAAATGCTTATGACCAGGCAAGTGCTATTTTAGCGCCTGCATTAAAAGCCGATTCTGCAAACTGGCAACTGCGGGAAATGAAAATCCCCATCAGTATGGCTGCAAAAAAATACAATGATGCTATACAAACAGGACAAAAGCTGTTGAGTGAGGGCGACAGTTCCAGCTATATGATGAACAATTTAGGCAAAAGCTATTTGCTAACCCTGGATTACAAAAATGCTCTGAATTGCTTTTTAAAAGTGCAAAAAGATACTGCCGAAAATGAAGTACTCTTGTATCAAATTGCATTATGCTACCGTGGTCTGCGAGATTATACCAATGCCAGTATATACCTTAAAAAGGTAATTGAAAAAGGGATTTCTGAAAAAACAGCTTCTTATTATGGTTTATTGGGCGATGCTTATGAGCAAAGCAAAAAAAATCAGGAAGCCATCAATGCTTATAAAAGGGGCTTGCAATTTGAAAACAATGGCAGTCTTTATTATAATATAGGCTTGGTTTACGAAAACCGCCTTAACGATAAAAAGAATGCCATTGCTAATTATGAGTTATACCTCAAAAACTATAAAGAGATAAAATCGAATGCTAAACTTGAGCGTTTCATTAAAAGTAAAATTGAGGAGTTAAAAAGGTAGTAAGTTATCGATTAATGAGTCTAGCTACGTATTTTCCTATAATATCAAACTCCAGGTTAACGTTATCACCTACATTTACCGCGTGAAGGTTTGTATGCTCAAATGTATAGGGAATAATAAATACAGAAAACTCGTCAGCTGCAGAATGAACCACCGTTAAGCTGATGCCATTGACACAGGCAGAGCCTTTTTCCACGGTCACATTGCCAGCAGTGGCATCGTATTTAAAACGATACTCCCAGCTGCCATCCAGCTCTTCTCTTTTAACACAAACCGCGGTCTGGTCTACGTGGCCCTGCACAATATGCCCATCAAGGCGGCCATTCATCTGCATGCAGCGTTCCAGGTTAATTTTACGTCCGGCAACAAGGTTATCCAGGTTAGATTTCTCCAGGGTTTCCGCTATAGCGGTAACAGTATGCGTATCGTTTTCCACTTTAACAACGGTTAAACATACCCCATTATGCGCCACACTCTGGTCTATTTTAAGTTCCTTACTAATGGCAGACTGGATGGTGAAGTGAACATTTGTGCCCTCGGCTTCCCTGGTCAACACTTGTCCTAAAGTTTCTATAATACCTGTAAACATATATTTTTATAATTGTGTTCTATTTTTTCTCCACTGGCTGCCCTGCGCCGCACTTGTTTGTGGCACCGCGGGTAAAGCAGCTTTGTTTTTTATAGCCATTACACCAGCAATGGCGGCAATAAAGGCTTCCTCCTGGCTGTCGTTTTTCAAACTATCAGCATCAAAATACTTCTCTACAAAATGTGTATCAAATTGTCCCGAGGTAAACACCTCATGTTGCATCACAAATTTGCCAAAGCCCAGCGTAGTTTGGATGCCTGTAATTTCATACTCCTCAATGGCCCTTACCATTCTGTCGATGGCCTCCTTACGGTCTTTACCGTAGGTAATCAACTTGGCAATCATTGGGTCGTAATAAATAGGAATCTCCATCCCTTCTTCAAAGCCATCATCTACCCTCACCCCATTGCCCTTAGGCGTGCGGTAAGTTTGCAGGGTACCTATATCAGGAAGGAAGTTATTTAAAGGATCTTCAGCATAGACCCGCAGCTCCATGGCATGTCCATTAATTTTAAGGTCCTCTTGAGTGAAAGAAAGTTGTTCACCACGTGCAATTTTTATCTGCTCCTTCACCAGGTCTAAACCTGTGATGAACTCCGTAACAGGATGCTCCACCTGCAAACGCGTATTCATTTCCAGGAAAAAGAAATCAAGGTTTTCATCGAGGATAAATTCAACCGTGCCCGCACCCACATATTGCACTGCGCGGGCCACATCTACAGCACATTTACCCATTTCTTCCCTGATGGCAGGCGTTAAAACACTGGATGGTGCTTCTTCAATAACCTTTTGGTGGCGGCGTTGAATAGAACATTCTCTTTCAAAGAGGTGCACAATATTGCCATGCGTATCGCCAAGGATTTGAATTTCAATATGGCGGGGCGAGGAAACATAACGTTCAATAAAAACAGCACCATCGCCAAAGGCAGACACCGCTTCGCTAACGGCCAGGTGCATTTGCTCTTCAAAATCTGCCGCCTGGTTAACAATACGCATCCCTTTGCCACCACCACCTGCAGCAGCCTTAATTAATATAGGGAAACCTACCGCTATAGCGCGAAGTTTTGCTTCTTCAATATCTGTTATGGCCTCTTCGGTGCCCGGCACCATGGGGATGTTGTATTTTAAAGCAGCAGCTTTGGCCGACAACTTATTACCCATAATTTCCATGGCTTCTGGCGTGGGGCCAATTAAAATTAAACCTGCAGCTTTCACCAGCCTGGCGAAGGCGGCATTTTCTGATAAAAAGCCATAGCCGGGATGTATGGCCTCTGCACCTGTTTTTACACAAGCGGCAATTATTTTTTCAGCAACCAGGTAACTTTGGTTTGATGGCGCCGGACCAATACAAATGGCCTCATCAGCATAACGCACATGCAAGGCTTCACGATCAGCTTCAGAATAAACAGCTACCGTTTTTATGCCCATTTCTTTTGCAGAACGCATGATACGCAAGGCAATTTCTCCACGGTTAGCAATTAAAATTTTCTTCATGCCTGGTATATATAGTTAAAAATGACCACAAGATCATTACATTGTTTAGTAAGCACGGAAACCTGATGCTTTTAAAGGTTCCAGTTGCACCAGAATTTCTATCGCCTGGTCTATCATTTCAGGCTTTACATCAAGGTGGGTAACAAACCTAATGGTTTTATTGCTGGTGGTACTGCATAAAAGTCCTTTTTTACGGAGCGATTCTACAATGTTTGTGGCATTATAGGCGGCAGCAACCTCAAAGATGACAATATTTGTCTCTACAGGCAGCACTTCTTTTACAAACTCCAGTCGCTCCAGTACTTGCGATAGAAGCTTTGCATGGTGATGATCTACGGCCATGCGCTCTACATGATGGTCTAAAGCATAGATACCCGCCGCCGCAAGAAAACCGGCCTGCCTCATGCCTCCGCCAAAAACCTTCCTTATTTTACGTGCCTTGGCAATGGTTTCTTGTGAGCCCAATAATACAGAGCCCACTGGCGCCCCTAAGCCTTTAGACAGGCAAATAGAAATGCCGTCAAAAAATCTGCCGTAATCCGCAGCCTTGTCGCCTGTAGCTACCAGGGCATTAAATAACCTGGCGCCGTCAAGGTGTAGCTTTAAACCTTTAATGTTGCATAAATTGTGGATGGGCTCAATCTGGTCGAGGGTATAACAGGCACCACCCCCTTTATTAACGGTATTTTCTAAAACAACCAGGCTGGAATGAGGGTAATGAATATTCTCTTCATTGATTTCCTCCTCAATCATTTCTGCTGTTAAAATACCCCGGGGGCCATTGAGCAACCTTACCGAAGATAAAGAATGATAGGCAATGCCGCCACCTTCATAACGGTAAACATGAGCCGTTTGGTCGCAAATGACCTCATCCATCGGTTGGGTAAAGCACTTTATGGCAATTTGATTGGTCATGGTTCCCGAAGGACAAAACATGCCTGCATCCATACCGAACATGCCGGCCAATTTATTTTCCAGTGCCGCAACTGTTGGATCTTCCCCAAAAACATCATCCCCTACTTTGGCACTCAGCATCGCATCTAACATCCCTGCTGTTGGCCGGGTAACTGTATCACTTCTTAAATCTATAGGCATAGTTTGTTCTGGCTGGTATATTAAATTATTTAAAGAGAAACGATGTATTTGTTGTGCATTTTCTCTGATAACACTATACAAATATTAGGTTTTTATTAAATATAAAGCAGACAAAACATTAAATTAATAAAAAAATAGAACAAGTAGGTATGCTGGTTTCTATTTAAATATTAAATCTTAAAAATAGCCCCCCATTGCCATTAAACGGGTTTATAGTCCAGGCTCCAGAAGGTAAGAACAAGGCCCGACAACCGTTGTTTAAACAGAATAAAATTTTAAAAATTTGTAAATTAGAATAACAAATGTAATTTAGGCCTTAGTGTTTATTTGACAATAACCTCTGAGAGGGCTAAAAACACTAAATAAAGGCATTAATATAATTGCATTGACAAAGAATGTAATTTTGATATGGAAACAAAAGATGTAATAAAATAAGGATTAACAATATTATGCAGAATTAATGATTGTAATGAACACATTAAACAAAGAAATAAATTAAAGGAGCATAATTTATAAAATAAGCGCACATCATGAGTAATTACTCATATATAATGAGCAATATTGCTCATTATTGTTGCAATACAATTAATAGAAAAACTAGTATACAATGAAACTATCATTAGCTTACCGCTAAATAGCTTAACAAAGCTGATGATTGCTTCTTTACCATTGAAAGAAAAACTAATAGACAATGAAAACAATTAACTCAACAACATTAGGAATCTTTACATTTATCACGAAAAAACAAAATTAAGATGATAGTTATTGCAGATGGTGGTTCAACCAAAACCAATTGGTGTTTAATTAATGAAGCTGGAAGAAAGATTCATTTTAATACAGAGGGCTATAACCCCTATTTTTCAGATACCGATTACATTGTAGATTCCTTAAGGAAAACCCTTCCGGATCATATTGAAGCAGATAAACTTTTAGAAGTCTATTATTACGGTGCCGGATGTTCTACGGATGCCAATAAAAAAATTGTTGCCGATGCAATGCAACAAATTTTCCTAAATGCGAAAATTAACATTGGCCACGATCTTTTGGCTTCATGCCGTGCCCTATTGGGAGATCAGCCGGGCTTTGCTGCTATTTTAGGAACAGGTACCAACAGTTGTTTATACGACGGTACTGATATTACCCTTAACATTGATTCCTTAGGTTATTTTCTAGGCGATGAAGGTAGCGGTTGTTTCATTGGTAAACGCATTTTAAGCGATTACATGAAAGGTTACATGCCTAAAGGTTTAAGAGAAAGTTTCTATGATAACTTTGCCTTAACCAACGAAGACATTTTTGACAATATTTATAACAAGCCATTGCCAAACCGTTTCTGCGCAAGCTTCAGTAAATTCTTATACGATTATAAAGACAGTTACGAAGATTATACTTTCGCTACTATTGAATATGCATTTACCGCATTTTTCGACAACCTTGTTGTGCACTATCCAAACTACAAAGACTACACTTTAAATGTGGTAGGCTCTGTTGGTTATAGTTTTAGAGACATCCTGAGTGTGGTTGCCGACCGTTATGAAATGGGTGTAGGTAAATTGATCCGCTCTCCTATAGATGATTTGGTAGATTACCACATGAATAAATCAAGAAAAAAAGCATAGTCATACCTCCTATACAAAGAAGGCTGCACATTGATAAAATGATGCAGCCTTTTCTTTTATATTCTATTTAACTTCAGCTTATGTTTATATTAGATGCAGCCTATGTTTTAAAAAATCCTCACATCTATATAGGTTGCACAAGCTATGAAGCAGGTAGTGAGTTTGTATCGGAAATCCGCTACCTGCTCCCTACCTGCTCCTTACCTGCTCGCTAATTTGTAATGTTAATTCTTTAGGAATACTTAATGTATAGGTTTGTGGAAGTTGAGCTGTTTAAAAGGAGATCTCCTTACCAAACAGTTTGGCATATTTACGCTTGTCGAACTTATAGAGCATAGCCGCACGGAACGATACACCCTTTTGTTTTTCATCAAGCTCTTTTAACACACCAAAACTCAACATTTTTTTTCTGAAGTTTCTTTTGTCGAGTTTTTTCCCTAAAATCAGCTCATATACATTTTGTAACTGTGTAAGGGTAAATTTCTCTGGCAGCAATTCAAAAGCTATAGGCTGGTGTTTAATACGGCGTTTTATTTTTTCCAATCCCTTTTCAAAGATCTTCTGGTGATCGAAGGCCAGACGTGGCAG
>NZ_JAZQPU010000436.1:0-1711 GCF_045628745.1 Pedobacter sp. | reverse complement strand
TGTATTAGCCCCCGTAAAAACGGACAGTTAACTCGCTAATTTTAGCGCCCGAAACTCCCGAGGGGATTTCATTTTTAATCCACTATGTGGATGATTGCAATTGTAATCTTCTATCCATAGCGGCAAAGCATTCAGCACAGTTTTAGCATCAGGCACATCATTCAAATAGACGTAATCCCGTTTGAATGTCTTTACAAAGGCTTCCGCCATCCCATTGCTCTGTGGACTTCTAATCGGTGTGGTACAGATCTGAAAACCAAGTGCATGTGCAAATTGTCGTGTCGATTTCGCAATATAACAACTGCCATTATCTGTCAGCCATTCAACGGGCTGAGGCAAATAACTGACCGCACCAAAGCGTTTTTCCATGCTCTGTACCAGTACATCACATACCATGTCACTACTGATACCAGTAGTTGTTGCAAGATAACTCATGATTTCCCGATCACAGCAATCCAGGCTAAAGATCACCCGTACTTTCTCACCATTCCAACACTTGATCTCAAAGCCATCCGAACACCAGCGGCTGTTTGATACAGATACTGCAACTTGCCCATCATGCGTCCGATCATTCTTTAATGGCTCGTCTCGCGTGAGAAGCAACTGATTCTGCTTCATGATCCGGTAAATACGTTTGGGGTTGACCCGAGCAAGTTTCATTACATGCTGTTTCAGATAACGGTTTAAATGCGCGGTAACCCGTCGATATCCATTACTCGGCCGTTGATCACAGATCTCCCGAATGATGGGTAATAAAACCATATCATCCGCCTTAGAGTATCGTAAACGAGAAGCAGCTTCTGGCTGCTTCATTCGCCGATAAAGGTTCGATCTGGACACACCTAAGGTATGGGCTATTTGCTGTGTTGGGTATCGTTGGGTGGTAATAAGGGCATGTGCGATATGTACTTTTTTGCCTGGGCAATCTCTAAGGCATCTTTGAGAATTTCAGCTTCTACTGTTTTACGGCCTAGCATTTGCTCCAGCTGTTTGACCTTTTTTAACAGCGAATTATATCAGATACGCTGACGACCTGATCATTGGCTTCCACGGCAGTTACTCCACCTTCTTGCATAAGTTTCTTCCATTTAAACAGTAAACTTGGGGTAATACCATACTGCCTGGCAACAGAAGAAACAGATGATCCAGGTTGCATGGTCATAGCAACAAATTGTGCTTTCTGTTGACCTGTATAACGTCTACGACGTTGAACTGATGTAATAACTTCAATACGTTCCATAGAACACTCCTTAACCCTAGTGCTATGCCTAGGTCTTAATTTTGAGTGTTCGTTTTAATTAGGGGTTAATACACCTTGTATCAGGAGTTAGATTATTAAACCGTGATACAAGCTGTGATACAAACATGGGGCAGTTTTAGAGAGATACATAAAACTGCAAAATATAAAAAAACCTCCTAAACCGTTGAGTTTAGGAGGTTTTATGCTTTATACAAGCACTTAAAAAGCTGTATAAAAACTAATCTTGGTAGGTATAAGCAGACTCGAACTGCTGACCTCTACGATGTCAACGTAGTATCTTTATAGTAAAAACAATAGCTTATTTGAATATGACGGAATCTTGACGTAAACGTGACTTTATCCACAAGTCTTAAAATCCTCGTGTAAGTCTATTTTATCACTGATTTGAAAATATCAAAGACAAAAAAAATAAAGCCCTCACTTGAGAGCTTTATCTTCCGGCCATACCTC
>NZ_JAZQPU010000435.1:0-2703 GCF_045628745.1 Pedobacter sp. | reverse complement strand
GGTTAAAATAATGGCCGATGGTGGGTTATCTTCTCCAAAAAGCGATGCTGCCATTTTTTGAATGCGGCCTGCACTGCCTTTTAGACCGGCATCTACCAGTACCCATTCTTTAGGGCCTGTCGCAATCATGTAAATATTTACAAAGATAATCTTCATGCCCCAGATGCCCGGCGCAACTTCCGTATATTTATGCTCTTCCATACCTAATTGTCCTTTTTATGTTTTAAACAATAAAAATCAATCGGGGTTTTAATTTAGTTGATATTAAATTTTAATAGGGGTTAATCCTTTATTTTGGAATAAAGCGCTGATTAGCGTCGTATTTGGCTAATGATTAATTAAAGATAACGCTTCATGATGATTAAAAAGATTTTTAGTAAAACAGTTATCGTTAACGGCTTGTTTTTTTCGCTGTTGTTGATCCTGTTATTTGTACCTTCGGCTAAGGCAATATTCTTACAAGGTTTAATGAAAATAGGGCTTTTTAAGCCTGATACAGCTCTCAGCACTCAAAATGAGTTCCTTGATTTATCAGGAATGCAATTTAAAGACGGCAAAGGAAATGTGGTTGACCTTGGCGATTTAAAAGGCAAAGTCATCTTTGTTAATTTCTGGGCTACCTGGTGCCCGCCCTGCCTGGCAGAAATGCCCGCGGTAAGCAAACTTTACGAACGTTTTAAAGACCGTAAAGAGGTCGTTTTTCTGCTGGTTGATGCAGATGGTGATTTGTCGCTTTCACAAAAATTTATGGATAAAAAAGCTTATCAAATGCCCCTCTATGCACAAATTAGCGATATCCCGAATAGTATTTATAAAGGCTCTTTACCAACTACTGTAGTGTTTGATAAAGATGGTCGTGTAGCTTACCATGGTGAAGGTGCTGCCAATTATGCAGATCAGAAATTCATTGATTTTATCGAGAAGTTAATCCAGATGTAATATTTGTGTTAAGTCAAACCTAAAAGAACTGGTTTTCCTCAAAATTAATTAATTTTGTTTAAGGATTTAACCGAATAAGGCAAATAGTCAGCTGTTTTTAAAAATCAGATCATGAAAAGGAATATAATTGCATTCTTATGCTTATTAGGCGGATTGACCTTCAGCAGTTCAAGTCATGCCCAAAATATTGAACTGCTCGCTGATCAAAACCCACGTTATGCCGAAAGCGTCAACAAATACAGTAAATTGGTAGACTCTTTAATACAGACTCAAGGAACGACTGTACAGCAAACTTATAAGGCTTACGACTGGTATGAGGCCCGTGAAGAACGCCGCAGCCAAAGAAGAGCGCATCATACTTATTATGACTTCTCCCTGGGTTACCAATATGGCTATGGCTGGTCCTATCCATCGTATCATTATGGTCGTAGAAACTGGTATTACGGCTGGTAATCCTTTTTACGTTGTTCCTATGCCGGCACTCCGGCAATACTAACTATATAACTCATTTTATTTAAATTAACTAAATTCATGCAACTCAAAAAATTGATGACGATAGCTGCTTTCGCAGTTTCTGCAATAATGATCTCTTCTTGTTCACGACAAGTTACCCGTGTAAATGCTGATGAAACGATCGATATCAGCGGTAATTGGAACAATAGCGATTCCAGAATGGTGGCTCAGGAAATGACAAAGACTATTTTAGGGCATGCCTGGCTGTCAAATCACCTGGAGCAACATGCAGGTAAAAAACCAGTAGTGGTGGTGGGTATGGTGCAGAATAAAAGTCATGAGCATATTGATGCAGAGACTTTTGTGAAAGATGTAGAGCAGACTTTTATTGAAACAGGAAGGGTACGCTTGGTACAGGGAGGAAAAAAACGCGAAGAGTTACGTGCAGAAAAAGCCGATCAACAGGTTAATGCTGCGGTATCAACCATGAAGAAATTCGGTTTAGAGAATGGTGCCGATTATATTTTACAAGGCAGTGTAAATTCCATTGTAGATTCGCATAAACGTCAAAAAGTGGTTTACTACCAGGTTAACCTTGAATTGACAAATATTCAAACAAATGAAGTGGTATGGATTGGCGATAAAAAGATCACTAAATACGTTAAAAATTAAGCCCGTTATCCGCCATTTACAGCGCATGAGGGTTCTCCGAAAAAATATATACAGTGCATCTGTCCTTGTAGGGTGGATGCTTTTTCTTTCTGGCTGTGCCAGTTATAACGACCGCATTTTGCCCTATTACCAGCAGATGTCGCAGGGAAATTATACCGAGGCGGTAAAGGAACTGGATAAAAACAGCTTATTAAAAAAGCGTAGAAATAAGTTATTGTTATTTTTAGAAAAAGGCAAAAGCAGTCATTTACTTGGGAATTACGAAAGCAGTAACCAGTACTTTAATGAAGCCGACCAAATGCTGGAGAAGCGGCTTGGTGGGGTAATGGATGCTACTGTAGGAACATTGGTTAACCCAATGTCACAGGTTTATAAAGGCGAAGATTTTGAAAAGTTCATGATCCACTATTATAAGGCTTTAAATTATTTATACTTAAATAACCTTGAAGAGGCTGTAGTAGAAGCAAGGAGAATTTCCCTACAGTCGCAAGTGCAGGATGAACAATTCCAAAATAAAGAAAAACGCTATTCAAAAGATGCTTTTTCATTAATGCTGCAAGGCTTGATCTATGAAAGCAGCCGCGATATCAATAATGCTTTTATTGCTTATAGAAATGCAGCAGATGTGTACTTAAGTGC
>NZ_JAZQPU010000434.1:0-2705 GCF_045628745.1 Pedobacter sp. | reverse complement strand
AAGACTTAGAATCGTTTTTTTCATAGGTTTGCATCTTATTTTAACGTTTAACATCGCTAAGAATAAATAGTTTTTCAAAAGTTCAATAATCTTTCAGATATTTATAAATCATGATAGTATCAGAAAAAACCCTTAAATGGGCAATGCGTTTTTACCCACCTTTATTGTTTCAAAGAATTTGGGTTCAGCGCTTTCACAAGGGATTTAAAGGAGTAGATGTAAAGATTGCCAAGAGTGTGGTGAACAGTAATTACAATGGTTCTATCTATGGTGGAACAATATATGGAGCAACAGATCCGTTTTATGCCATATTGTTCGATCAACTTTTACAAAGAAAGGGCTTCAAAACAAGGGTTTGGCTAAAAAGTGCTTCCATTCAATATTTAAAACCTGGGCATAACCATTTATATTTTACGGTTACCATATCTGATGAAATGCTCCATGAAGCTATAACAGCCCTCACCACGGTGGGCAAATTTGTAAAGGCCTACCCAATGGAAATTTTCACTAAAGAAGGTTTGTTATGTGCAACAGTAAGTAATGAGGTATACATCAGGAACCTTCACCATGGCGAAAAACCTGTGGTGGCCTATTAATAACATCGGACTCCAATTTTGCGGGTATGAATATCAGGAAACTTATTCTTCAGGGCGAAGGCTCCACACTGGATTTTAAAAAGACCATCACCAATGTTGGGAAAATTGCAAAAAGCCTGGTTGCTTTTGCCAACCATGAGGGAGGCCAGTTATTAATTGGTGTCGCTGATGATGGTACCATCACCGGTGTGAAATCTGAAGATGAAGAGAAATACATGATCTTAAAATCTGCCTTAGAATATTGCCGACCGGTTATCGAGCCAGAATTTGAAGAAGTCTACGTTGACCATAAATTGGTATTAGTCGTTAAAATTCTATCCAGTAAAACCAAACCACACTATGCGCTGGATGAAAACAAGCAATGGTGGGTTTATTTCAGGGTTGGTGATAAAAGTATTCTTGCCAGTACAGTTACTATAGAGCTGCTCAAAAAGGAAAACCGAAGTAACGGGCAACTGATTGTTTATACAGATAATGAAAAGAAATTATTCGACTATTTAAAAAAAGAAGGCCGAATTACCTTAAGGCAATTCACTAAATTGACGCGAAGTTCTAACAGGCATGCCCAAAAAGTTTTGGTCAACCTGATCCTTACCGGATTGATTAAACCGCATACTTCAGATAAGGAAGAATATTTTACCATGGTAGATCCGGTTTAATTGCTGTAATTTTGCGGCCTATTTCTTTACTATGCTTCAAAATTTCTACGCAAAATATAAACCTTACTACACTGATAACCTACGACTAGCCCTGCCTATTGTGATTTCACAATTAGGACATACGGTGGTACATATGGCCGACAGTGTGATTGTGGGCCACTTTGCAGGTACGATACAACTGGCCGCGGTTTCTTTGGTAAACAGTATTTTTATGCTCACCCTTGTGTTGGGCTTAGGCATTTCTTATGGTTTAACCCCTTTAATTGCACAGGAAAATGGCCGCAAGGACTATAAAAAATGTGGCGAACTCTTGTCAAATAGTTTGCTCATCAATGTGATTACGGGTATCTTTCTTTATTGCATGGTGCATTTCGGCACTTTGGTGGTGATAGACCATTTAGGTCAGTCGCCAGAAGTAGTAGCCTATGCAAAGCCCTACCTCGCCTATTTAGCCTTTTCTATCATTCCCTTGATGATCTTTCAAACCTTTAAGCAATTTGCTGAAGGCCTAGGCTTTACTAAACAAGCCATGTATATCTCTATTTGGGGAAATGCAATCAACATTATCTTAGGGATCATCTTTGTTAAAGGAATGTTCGGCATTGCCCCAATGGGCGTTAAAGGCGTAGGCTTGAGCACCTTAATAGACAGGTTATTAATGGCGGTAGTGATGGCAATTTATGTATTTCGATCCAGTCATTTTAAGGCTTATCTTAAAAGCTTCAAAATAGCTTTTTTTGATAAAGTAACCAGTATCAAGATCTTTAAAATCGGTGCCCCTGTTGCCCTTCAATATTCCTTTGAAATTAGTGCTTTTAGTGGTGCAGCCATCTTAATTGGCACCATAGGCGCAGTAGAACAAGCAGCACACCAGGTATCCATCAACCTGGCCGCTGTTACTTATATGATAGCCAGTGGTGTAGCCTCTGCAGCAACCATTAAAACAGGCAATAATTTAGGCAAGAACAACTTTGTAGATTTACGCCGCTCGGCTTTAGCCAGTTATCATGTCATCATTGCCTTTATGAGTGTCACAGCGTTAATGTTTGTCTTCGCTAATCAGCTCCTGCCTTATATTTATACAGAAGACAGGGCTGTTATTGATATTGCGGCACAGCTGTTAATTATAGCAGGCTTTTTCCAGCTCTTTGATGGCACCCAGGTGGTTGGCCTGGGTGTTTTAAGAGGTATCGGAGATGTCAATATCCCAACATTTATAACTTTTATTGCCTATTGGATTATAGGTGTTCCCCTGGGTTATTTCCTGGGTATCACCCTTGGGTTTGGTGTTAACGGCATTTGGTATGGATTAACCATTGGGTTATTGACCGCTTCGGTACTGTTGTTTTTCCGCTTCCAGACAAGAACGAAATTACTTATTTCAGCAGCAAACACTTAAGCTGTTGTGGCTTCCTGCCAGCCTTGATTTAGCGCATTAAGGAAGGTTTCT
>NZ_JAZQPU010000433.1:0-22034 GCF_045628745.1 Pedobacter sp. | reverse complement strand
GATTTGTAATGGCGTCAGCGGATCGTTAGTGTTTATTCTCAGGTAATTCTGTATGGCAGAACCGATTACAGCATGCTGACCCATTTTATTTTCCAGCACAAACTGACCGTTAATGGTAATGGTATCCAGATTAGGGTTTTTTAAATAATCGGCACTCACTCCTTTTATTAACCCAACAGATTGCCTGTCGCGGTACTTTAACAAAGCATTTTCGGCAAGCACCTCGGTGTATGAAAATATCCGGGGATCTTTTTTCAGCTGCAGCAAGGCCGAAATATTCGGGTCAAAGGTTTTCCCTTTTGCAGGTGCTATAACCAGGTGAGGCGTAAAGGTATTGTACATTTTGAGTACAACTTCTTCAAAGCCATTAAAGACGGAAAGGATGATGAATAATGCTGCACTGCCAACAAATACGCCCAATACAGAAATTGTAGAGATGATATTAATCGCGTTTGTGGACTTTTTAGCAAAAAGATACCTGCGAGCAATATAAAAAGGCGTATTCACGATACAGTAGCGCTTTAGGATAAGTTAGAAAAACGGATTATGTGCCTTTTCGTTACCGATGAGGGTAAATTGGCCATGACCGGGATATACTTTACAATCTGCTGGTAAGATAAATAATTTTTCCCTGATACTGTGTAGTAATTGTTCATGATTTCCACCGGGCAAATCTGTTCTGCCGATGCTGCCATAAAAGAGCACGTCACCACCAATAAGGATATTTTCTGATTTTGCGTAAAAGCACAAATGTGCTGGCGAATGCCCTGGTGCTAAAATAGTTTCCAGTTCACTGCTGCCAAATTTAATCACGTCACCTTCTTCAATAAAAACTTCAGGCTCTGGCGATACATCATACCTGAAACCCATGGCAGGCGCATAACCCGGTATAGCATGAAGAACTGGTAATTCACCACGATGACACTGAGGCTTTAAGCCCCATTGCTCAAACACAAATTTATTGCCAAAAACATGATCAATATGACAATGTGTATTTAACAACAGAACGGGCTTTAACTGCTTTTCTTTGATGAAGGCCACCAGCTCATTCTGTTCATAAGACTCATACATTCCAGGATCGATGATTACACATTCACCTGTCTCATCGTACAGCAAATAGGTATTCTCCTGGTAAGCATTAAAAGTAAATTGTTGAAGATTGATCATAAACTCTTATTTTATGGATTCCAAATTTGCCATGAACGTTCTGCCTGTAAGACAAGCATCTCCAGTCCGTTTTTAATGACCGCCCCTTTTGCTTTGGCCAACTGCAAGAACTTTGTTTCTGCAGGGTTATAAACAAGGTCGTAACACAAGTGTTGTTCCGACAAGTATTCGTAGGGTATCGCGGGGAAGGTGTCAACATTTGGCGACATGCCCAGCGGACTGGTATTTACCAACACGGTGTATTCTTTTAAAAGGGCTTCGTTAACTTCTTCATAAAGAATGGCATCTGCTGCCGCTGTTCTCACAACTGAAAGGAAAGAAATGCCCAGCTTTTGCAATACATATTTAACAGCTTTTGCTGCACCACCGTTACCGAGGATCAAAGCTTTCTGATGCCCGGCAGTTAACAAGGGTTTTAAAGATTCTTCAAAACCATAAGCATCGGTATTAGAACCTGTTAAATAACGCTCGCCGTTGCGCTGCCCTATGGAGATACAGTTAACCGCACCAATATAGGCTGCCGCTTCGTCAAGCTCGTTTATATAGGGCAATACAGCAACTTTATAAGGTATAGTTACATTCAGACCTTGCAACTGAGGATGTTCCTGCAGCAAAACAGGCAGCTGTGTTATGGCTTCCAGTGGAAACAAGTCATATTCACAACCGGCTATACCTTGCTCTACAAACTTTTCGCTGAAATACTTCTTTGAAAAAGAATGCGAGAGCGGGTAACCGATAAGTCCAAATGTTCTTAAAACCATTTGATGGTTTATTTAATTGAATTAAGGAAGTAATCAAAAGTATCACCTCTTAAACCTAAGCGAATGGTTTCCAATGGAATAACTTCTGCTGGTGCAATGTTTCCTAAGTTTACATTTGTACCAATCAATTTGATAAACCAAACCTGTTGTTCCTTTTGAGGAGCTTCCCAGATAATGGTTTCTTCAGGAATTTGTGTTAGAATTTCGTCAACAAGACCCTCTCTTACTTCTCCTGAATCTCTGTAGATTCCTACATTTCCACCTTCACGTGCTTCAGCAATCACTTTCCATGAGCCCGCCTGAATCTCTGCACTCATCAGTTTGATCCATTTATAAGGTGCGAAAACTTTTTTGGCATCTTTAGAGCCTACTTCAGAAATAACGGTTACCTGTTTGGCAAGTTTAGCAATAAACTCCAGTTTCTCATCATGCTCAATGGTGATCGAGCCGTCAGAAACTTCGGCATATTCCATTCCAAACTGGTCAAGAACCCTGCAGTAGTCATCAAATTGATTCCTGATGACGAAGGCTTCAAACAAAGTACCACCGAAATAAGTGGGGATACCGGCACTTTTATAAATCGCTAATTTCTCTTTCAAGTTGGGCGTCACAAAAGACGTAGCCCAGCCTAGCTTTACTATATCGGTATGAATACCGGCAACATCAATAAAATCTTCTGTTTGTCGTAGGCTTAAACCTTTGTCCATTACCATCGTTATGCCTTTTTGACGAGGCTTCACTGGACGTTCTGGTATATTATTTAAAGGATAGTTCATATATGCTGCAAAGGTGAAAAAAAATAGACTGTTTTTTACAAGTTGATTTGATAAAAGAGGATATTTATTTTATATATCTATTAATAACCTCTAAAATCATCCCATTATCTTGTAGTTGTGGCAAGTATTCAAACAGGATATAATGCTTCTCTGGTTCAATACTTAAGGCAGTCTCAAGGTATATAAAACCTTCATCACCTTTCTTTAAAGCGAATAAATAGGCAACCATGCGGTAATAAAGCTCTGCCGCATCGGGATTATTTTTAATGCCATCGGCAATAATTTCCGAGGCTTCTAAAAGTTTTCCTTGTTCATAAAGTACAGTAGAGAAATCCAGCCAGGCTTCAACATCCAGGGGATTATACTCCAAAACCTTGTCATAAGCTTCAATAGATTTCTCTATCTGGCCCAATTTATAGTAGGCATCTGCCATGGCAAACCAGAAATCGGGATTCTCCCCATCCAGGTCAAGGGCTTTTTTATAAAAATGAAGCGACTCAAAAAAACGCTCCTCAAAGTTGAGCGTTACACCGATCCCAAACCAGGCATCCGCCATCTTAGGGTCCATTTTAACGGACTTTTTATAATAAGCACGCGCTTCATCCATCTGCTCCAGCTTCTCGTAGCACTCCCCTATGGCACAATAAGTATCTGCATTGGGCTTTTCGTACTCAAAAGTTTGCTTGTACACCTCTATGGCTTCGGCAAAACGGTCAAGTTGCACCAGTGCATTACCCTTGTTGTAATAGGCAGAAGCAAAGTTATCTTTGATCAGGATGGCATAATCATAAGCATCAATTGCTTTTTCAAACAAATCCAGCTTATGGTAAGAGTTGGCTAAGTTATACCATGCCGCATAAGAATAAGGGTCGTTGTCGATATATTCTTTATAAAACTGGATGCTCTCTTCCTGCTTGTCCAAAATATCATAACAAAAAGCCAGCTCGTATAAGCCGTCTTTATTTTCCATATTTTGCTCCAGGCTGCGTTTGATGTAGACAATGGCATTCTCATAGTCCAGCATATTCTGATACACATAAGCAATTTGCAAATAAATATCATCAGTGCTCTCGGCAAATTCAATAGCTTTTTGAAAATTATCCAGCGCCAAGGCATGTTGGTCAAGGCTGCTGTAGATATTTCCTCTTAAAATATAAATTTCTGCTTCTGAAGCTTCAAGCATTTCTGCTTTTTCCAATGCCGCAAAAGCACTGTCGAGCTGATCAGTAATGAAATAAAGTTGTGCTTGTTTAACAAGAAAAACCGCAGCATAAGGATGCTGGTTAAGGGCATATTCAATTACCTGTAGGGCTTTAACAGGATCACTTTTATCAATGTAGTAATCAATAATATTTTCGAAAGCCTGCGCGTCAAAAAAATACTGATCCTGGTTTCGTATCATCTCCTCATAACGCTCTACTGAACGTTGCGCATCATCACTAAAATCAAAGTAAAATTCCTCTTCCATGTATAGACTAATTAAAGAACAGATCCTCTTAATACAAAAACACAATATAAGTTTACGTTTTTTATAATTAAAACAGCGAAATTATTTTCAACATTTACCTGTTTAAATTTTTATTTTCAGCTAATATTATAGCTGACAGCATGTTAATGGTATGCCAAAAATCACAATGCGCATTTAGGTTGCTCTGAATTAAATACAAAATAACGAAACAAAAAGCCAAATCAGGTAATATAGAGGTCAAGAAAACAGCCTTTCTATTTTTTTATAGGGTACAAAAGAGCATCTTTGTTTAGTAAAAATTGTTTGTAAAAATCATTTATCACATGCAAAAAGAGATCAGTACAGTATTAGAAAATTTAGGTATTTTAGCACAAAACCCTGCTTACAGCATCGGTAGTGAATCTGTTGTGGCTGTAAATGAGCAGGCAACAATAGACAGCTTCTCTCCAGTTGACGGCAAAAAGATTGCCACAATTAGTGTAGCGAGTAAAGAAAATTACGAAAGTGTAATCAAAACGGCAGAGCAAGCCTTTTTATTCTGGCGCCATGTGCCAGCACCAAAAAGAGGCGATATTGTACGCCAGTGGAGCGATGCCCTTCGACAAAATAAAGAAGACCTTGGCACCCTGGTTTCTTATGAAATGGGGAAAAGTTTACAGGAAGGCCTGGGCGAAGTGCAGGAGATGATTGACATCTGTGACTTTGCCGTAGGCTTATCAAGACAGCTGTATGGCTTAACGATGCATTCTGAACGCCCTAACCACAGGATGTATGAGCAATGGCACCCACTGGGTATTGTGGGCATCATCTCGGCCTTTAACTTTCCGGTAGCGGTATGGAGTTGGAATACAGCCCTTGCCATGGTTTGTGGTAATGTTTGCGTGTGGAAACCGAGTTCAAAAACACCACTATGTGCTGTTGCCTGTCAGAAAATATTAGCCGATGTACTCCTGGCCAATGAAATGCCTGAAGGGATCAGCAGCCTGCTGATCGGTAACGCTGTTGGCGACCAGATTAACAATGACCCAAGAATTTCCCTGGTGAGCTTTACAGGTTCTACCCGTATTGGCCGCCTGGTGGCTGCTGCTGTAGCCGGTCGCTTTGGCCGCACCATCCTGGAGCTTGGTGGTAACAATGCCATCATCATCTCTAAAGATGCCGACCTTGACATGTCCTTAATTGGGGCCGTTTTTGGTGCTGTAGGTACCGCCGGACAAAGGTGTACTTCTACCAGGCGCTTAATTATACATGAAGACATTTACGAGCAGTTTAAAGAGAAGTTGGTGAAAGCCTACGGACAGCTGAAAATAGGTGATCCTTTAGATCAGAATAACCATGTAGGTCCACTGATTGACCAGGCTGCTGTAGAACAATATGTAAAAGCGATTGAAAGAGGTAAGGCTGAAGGTGCAAACTATGTTGTAGAAGGCGGTGTGCTGGAAGGTGAGCAATATGCATCGGGCTGTTATGTAAAACCATGTGTAGCTGAAGTAGAAAACCACTACCAGATTGTGCAGGAAGAAACTTTTGCCCCTATTTTATACCTCATTAAATATAAAACCATGGAAGAAGCCATTGCTTTGCAAAACGGAGTGCCTCAAGGTTTATCTTCTGCCATCATGACCTTAAACTTAAGAGAGGCAGAACAGTTCTTGTCTGTTGCAGGTTCTGACTGTGGCATTGCCAACGTAAATATTGGCACTTCAGGTGCTGAAATTGGTGGCGCCTTTGGGGGTGAGAAAGAAACTGGCGGCGGCAGAGAAAGTGGCTCTGATGCCTGGAAAGGTTATATGCGCCGACAAACCAATACCATTAATTATTCTAATACCCTGCCACTGGCGCAAGGTATCAAATTCCATATTTAAACCTTAACACCATAAGGTGTAGAAAAGCCGTATTGTTAAAAAATAATACGGCTCTTTTCGTTTATTGCTAAATTGCCTATAAATGGGTGAACGTAAAGCCTGAATCAGAGCGCAATTTTAAGCTCTTTCTTTAGCCCTCTCAAAGACATTTCTATCGTTAATTTCGAGTATCAATCACCTTGTCTACAGCTATTAGTTCAGATAGCCTTCAGAGGGCACTGGTAGGGCCTTCGTAGGGCCTTCCTATATCGAACCGATATACAAATGCCCTGTCATTGCCCTCTGAAGGCTTAGTTACTGATTAGCTATATAATAGCGGAGTTTAACTTGTAGAATAGTGGGATTATGCAACCTCTCTTTTTTTATTGAATTTTAAGCCCTTTAATTTTTGAAAGACTATCATTTTGCCGTATGTTTAAAGTTTTAGTTTGCGCCTGTGCAATTTTATAACTACTCCTTATGCTACGTGTTGATAGTACAAAACCTTGCAAAATTGTTTATTCCTTATGTAAACATGAGTTTTTAGGCTATGTGATTGAACCCCATATGGTTCAGTTAAATCCACACGGTGATTTTTCTTTAACTTACCAAAGGCTGTTTAGTCACACGGCAGAAGAGTTTGCTAAACACCTCAGCAGCAACGACCTGAAGCTCATTAAAATTCTTGATGAGATGGAACAGGATTTCATCATCAAGAAATATTATAAAAAGCCCATCAGGCCCATGGAGTTTTTCAGCAAATATTTCGATGATAAGTTCTATGATAAAGTAAGGCCGAAAATAGAAAAGCGACTGCTGGAGGTGCTTTCCATCTTGCTGGTGACAGATTCTTTGTACCTGATGGGCAAAGATGGATGGCCTGCAGAAAGAAAGATTGAAATTGCCACAGAACCGGCAACGGTGCTTTTTCACTTCCGCAGAAATAACCTGGAGACCCGCTATTTCCCGACCATTAAATACCAGAACCTGCGTATAGACTTTATGTTTAAAGATGCACAGGTGGTGAGCAACCAGCCTGCATGGTTGCTGCTGGATGATATCCTCTACTATTTTGAGCAAGATATTGAAGGCAAAAAACTCCTGCCCTTTTTGAGCAAACGCTATATCACCATCCCTAAATCAACAGAGGAGGCTTACTTTGAAAAGTTTGTGGCCCCCCTGATTGAAAAGTACCATGTTTATGCGGAAGGTTTCGACATTCAAACCGAAAACCATGAGCCCATACCGGTATTAAAGGTCATTTATGTAGAAGGGGGCAGCTCTCAACTGCAGCTGTCTTTTAAATATGGCGACTATACCTTCCCGATGGACGTGGAACGTAAAGTAAGTGTAAGGATAGAAAAGATAGAAGACAATTATATTTTTACACGCGTTAAAAGAAAGGCCGATTGGGAAAAGCATAAATTTAGTGAGCTGTTAAAATCAGGCTTAAAGAAAACAAGCACCCATTTTTATAACCTGGAGCTGCATCATAAAAATGAAGAAGACGACCGTTCTTATGGTGTAATCAACTGGGTAAATGAACACTTAGAAGAGCTGCAACAGAAAGGTTATGAGATACAACAGAGTGCCGGCCATAAAAAGTTTTTATTTGCCACCAACAAGATAGACTTTGAAATCAGTGAAAACAACGATTGGTTTGACATCAATGCCATTGTGTATTTTGGCGCCCACCCTATTCCTTTTTTAGCCTTAAAACAATATATCCTTCATAAAAAAAGAGAGTTCCCTTTGCCAGATGGCTCTATAGCCATCATACCCGAACATTGGTTTACCAAGTACGGCAGTTTGTTTGTGCTTTCTGATGGTTCGAAATCACTGAAATTAAAAAAACACCATATCGGTCTACTGAGCGATTTAGGGGAAGATAGTTTAGCACATGTTACCCTGAACCGTAAACTTGAAAAACTCAATGATTTTGAGAACATCGGTGATGTGAATATGCCTGTGAATTTTAAAGGCGACCTGAGGACCTACCAAAAAGCAGGTTACAACTGGTTTAGCTTTTTAAGGGAATACCATTTCGGTGGCTGTCTTGCTGATGATATGGGTTTAGGAAAAACCATTCAGACGCTGGCCTTGCTGCAAAAGATGAAAGAAGAAAACGAGCAAAATGCCACACCGGGTACTTCCTTAATCATTATGCCTACTTCCCTAATTTATAATTGGTTAAGTGAGGCACAGAAGTTTACACCAGATTTAAAAATTCTTGCCCAAACAGGGACCTCAAGAAATAAGGATGTCAGCAGATTTATAGACTACGATGTAGTTATTACCACCTATGGCATTACCAGGGTAGACTTTAGCGTGCTCAAAGACTTCTATTTTAATTATATCATTCTTGATGAAAGTCAGAATATCAAAAACCCTTCTTCCAAATCCTTCAAATCAGTAAGGGCCCTGAAATCAAAATATAAACTGATTTTGAGCGGTACGCCGGTAGAGAATTCTGTAGGCGATCTATGGACACAGCTTACCTTTTTAAATCCTGGTCTATTGGGCACACAGGCCTATTTTAACGAGGAATATGTGCAGGCTATTGAGAAAAAGAAGGATGAGGAGAAGGCCAGGAAATTACAGGCCATCATTAAACCCTTTGTGTTAAGAAGAACCAAGGAGCAGGTTGCCGCAGAGTTGCCTCCAAAGACGGAGCAGATTATTTACTGCAACATGAGCGAAGACCAGGCTACTTTTTACGAGGAAACAAAATCTGCTTACCGTAACGATTTGCTGAGCAGCATGGACGATGGTTCTATTGCCAAGAAACAGGTACAGCTTTTACAAGGTTTAACGGCATTAAGGCAGCTGGCTAACCATCCGGTGATGATTGATAAAGGTTACACCTCTGACTCCGGGAAATTTGAAAGCATTATCAACACATTAGACAATGTACTTAAAGGGGGGCATAAAGTGTTAATTTTCTCTCAGTTTGTGAAACACCTGAGCATCTTTAAAACATACCTTGAAGAAGAGCAAATTGCGTATGCCTATTTAGATGGTACCACCAAAAACAGAGGTGAAATTGTGGCTGATTTTCAGCAGGATACGACGTTAAAGGTCTTCCTGATCTCCATTAAAGCGGGTGGTGTAGGGTTAAACCTGACTGAAGCCGATTATGTGTTTATTTTAGACCCTTGGTGGAACCCTGCAGTCGAGCAACAAGCCATTGACCGTACCCACCGCATAGGGCAGGATAAAAAGGTTTTCATCTATAAGTTCATCACCAAAGATACGGTGGAAGAGAAAATTCTTTCGCTGCAGAACAGGAAGAAGAAATTAGCCAGCACGCTGATTACCACCGAAGAAAGTTTCTTTAAATCTTTAAGCAAAGAAGATATCCAGGATTTACTCAATTAAAGACCTTGCAATAAACGGAGGTATTGCGTTCGGGAAATCATTTCTGCACCCAGGCTAAATAAGTGCGGGTTAGGCACCTGGCAATCAATAAGCTCATAACCACCATTTTGACATAGCCATACCATGGCTGCTTTAGAGGCATTGCTGACCAGGCTAAACATGCTTTCGCCGCAAAAGACTTTGTTAACGACAATACCATACAAACCACCCACCAATAGGCCATTTTGCCATACCTCAACACTGTGCGCTATACCTGCCTGGTGTAAATTGATGTAGGCTTTTTCCATTTCAGCTGTAATCCAGGTACCATCCTGATCTTTGCGCTCCACTTTTGCGCAATGTTTAATCACTTTAGGAAAAACAGTATCGGTGGTGATGCTAAAAACATGGTCCTTTAATATTTTTTTCATGCTTTTACTCACTTTAAGGTGCTCAGGAAAAATGACACAACGTTCTGGTGGCGCAAACCAACAAATGGGGTCACCCTCACTAAACCAGGGGAAAATACCACTCTGGTAGGCCAAAAGCAGACGTTCCTTGCTTAAATCGCCACCAATAGCTAATAAGCCATCGGGCTCTGCCAGCGCAGTATCGGGAAAGATAATTTCGTTTTCAAGCAACCTAAAAATCATTTACAATATTACACAGTTTAAACTAATTGGTGGTTATATTGTCTTAATAAGTACAATCCCCCCATAGGCATGGATCAGAAAGAAAATTTCCTTAAGGTAAAGCATTTATTTAACCGTGCAGGCTTCGGCAACAGCTATACAGATTTAATCAAAGCAAGCAAGAGAAACCTTAACCAGGTGGTAAATGATTTGCTAAAACAGGCTGATGCTGCCGAAGGCTTAAAGACCGTTGATGGCTTTGAAACCAGGCAGCAATTGCTGAAACAAGCAGGTTTGGGGGCAAAAAAAGAGCTCACGCCAGCAGAAAGCGAAGAAAGGAAAATGATCATCAGGCAGCAAAATGAAAAAGGCAGAGACCTGAATGTGGAGTGGATGGAAAAGATGATGAGTAGCAGCAGCCCTTTTCTGGAGAAGATGACCTTATTTTGGCATGGTCATTTCGCTTGCCGCTCTAACAACCCCTATTATGCACAGCAGCTGAACAATATTCAACGCACACATGCACTGGGGAACTTTAAAACCTTGCTTATGGAGGTTTCTCAGTCGCCCGCCATGTTGCAATACCTCAACAACCAGCAGAACAAAAAAAACAGCCCTAATGAGAATTTCGCTAGAGAGCTAATGGAGTTGTTTACTTTGGGCAGGGGAAATTATACCGAACAGGATATCAAGGCCGCGGCAAGGGCATTTACGGGCTGGAGTTACAACAAAGAAGGTGAGTTTGAATTTAGAACCCAGGTTCATGATGCGGAGAGCAAAACCTTTTTCGGCAAAACAGGGAATTTTGATGGCGAGGCCATTATCGATATTCTTTTAGAACAACCTGCCACAGCACATTTTATTTGTGCGAAGCTCTATGCTTTTTTTGTGAATGAAAAGCCCAATGAGGTACATATTAAAGAACTAGCGGAACACTTTTATAAAGAAAAGTACAGCATTGCCGCAGGGATGGAAAAGCTGCTTAAAGCACGCTGGTTTTACGAGACGGCGCAGGTGGGCAACAAAATAAAATCTCCGGTAGAATTTCTGGTCACCCTCAGCAAAACTTTTTATGTAAATTACCATAAACCACAAGTGTTGATACAGTTGCAAAGCAGCTTAGGGCAGTATTTATTTAACCCACCAAATGTGGCGGGATGGCCCGGTGGCAAAAGCTGGATCGACAGCTCTTCGTTAATGTTAAGGATGCGCATTCCTTCGTTGGTGCTTAACGATGGACAGATAGACTTTACGGCCAAAGGCGATATAGAAGATGAGGCCTTAATTGCCATCAACAGAAAAGGGAAAGCGAAGGTTGCAAAGTCTTATATCAATGCAGAGGCCGATTGGAATCGGTTTTTAGGTGCTTTACCTAAAGATTGCAGTGCTATAGACCTGGCCACTTATTTATTACAACCTGCTTTAAACGAGAAGAATAAAGCCATGGTCAATAAAGCTGCAAGTCTTAAAAACGTGGCCATAGAAATAACCAGCACCCCAGAATACCAGCTGTGCTAAGCTAAAGGAGGAAAACAGTTATGAAAAGAAGAGATTTTTTACGAAATACCATTTTTACCTCCGCAGGCGCGCTGATGGTTCCCGCTTTTATAAAGCCCTTCGAGGCATTGGCCCTGGATGAACTGAGCCTTTATAAAAACCTGGTGGTGGTGCAATTGTCGGGCGGTAATGATGGCCTCAATACCGTCATCCCCTATGGTAATGACATTTACTACCAGAAAAGAAAAAACATAGCCATACCGGCACAGGAAATCCTGAAGCTCAATGACATGCAGGGCCTCAACCCTAATTTGGCAGCGCTGCAAGAAATATACGACCAGGGTTGGATGAGCATCATTAACGATGTTGGTTATCCTAATCCCGACCGATCGCATTTCAGGTCTATGGATATCTGGCAATCGGCCAGTGATGCCAATCAGTTTTTATCTACCGGTTGGATTGGCCGTTACCTTGATTCGAGTTGCGACACCTGTAAATATCCTTATACGGCAATTGAGGTTGACGATAGCCTGTCTCTGGCACTTAAAGGTAACTCTAAAAAAGGAATTGCACTTAAAGATCCGGCAGCCTTGTATAGAAATACCAATGAGCCTTTTTTTAAGGAGATGATCCGTAGCCAGAAGGAGCATTTGGATGAGGACAACCTTGGTTATTTATACAAAACCATGATTGAAACTTCTTCTTCTGCAGACTATATTCAAAATACCTCTAAACTATACCAGAACAAAGCCGTTTACCCAGGTACCGGTTTTTCTAACCAGCTGAAAACCGTCTCTAAGTTTATTTCCTCGGGATTAAAAACAAGGGTTTATTATGTGTCTTTGAGTGGCTTTGACACCCATGTAAACCAGAAACAGCAACAAGGCAACCTGCTTAAACAATATGCGGAGGGCATTAGTGCTTTTTTGAAAGACCTGAAGCAAAACAATAAACTGGAGGATACGCTAGTGATGACTTTCTCTGAATTTGGAAGGAGAGTAGAACAGAATGGCAGTAATGGTACTGACCATGGCACCGCCAATAACATGATGCTCTTTGGCGGTAAGTTAAAAAAACAGGGTATTTTTAATGGCGCCCCTAACCTGAGTGACTTAGATAATGGCGATTTAAAATACCAGGTAGATTTTAGACAGGTGTATGGTACCGTGCTGGACAAATGGCTAAACGTAGCTAACCAGGGCATCTTGAACAAGAAATACAATACGCTTGATTTTATTTAATTAACCCAATGCTTTTGGAGTGGTCTATAGCCTCTTCGCTGGTTTTAAAAAGGCAGGTTTTAACACCTTTTTCTTCTATCGCGGCTAGCAAAGCTTTAGTGGCCTCTGCATTTTTATCAACGACCTGGCGAATGTAAATGGCCTCAATATTCTGCGGGTATTTATGGGCTATGGTGGTATAGATCATTGGATCTTGCTGCGAGTTGTCGCCAAAAAACACAAACTTCTGGTTAGGAAAAGCGGCCAGAATTCTTCTTACCCTCAACAGCTTGCCCTCATGGCCAGTTTTTCCTGTTTTAAACAGTCCCTTCCATTGTTTGATCTGGTTGAGTAAAAAGGCTCCCTCTGGCATTTCATTAAACCTGAACATTTCTACCAGGTAGTCATAAAGATTCCATTCACTACTTGATACATAAAAGAAAGGATTGGGCTGATCTGCCTCCGTATGGGCGTGGGCCAGCAAATCGTAATGCTTTTGGGCATGTGCAAAGGTTTTCCTTGTGCGGGGGTTTTTAATGAATAACTCTCTTAACCTTCTGAATACCGTTGCGGAATGAGAAACCATTACCGTGTCGTCTATATCAGATACAAATGCATACTGGGTAATGTGGGGCACATATATCTTGCCTGCACTTTCTGCAATAACATTATCCTCTTCATCTAAAGTTTCTACCTTTACCACATGCCAGCCTGCATTGACATTTTTGCTAGCTTCCCATTCAAACCTAAAAAAACCGTCATATTCTGTCTTTTGATCGACTACATCGTCAAGAAACCTAAGCCTCACCTTTGTAAAAGGCATAGGCTTTAGCACAAAGAGCTTTAAAAGATGTAGAATATTGACAAATAAATTGTCACTGAAAACCTGATGCGTTAATGCCCTGTATTTAAATACATGACCGTAAACAACAAGATTGTGGGTATGACCGTAACCATGGTATATTTTTACGCTAGCAGATTTATTCATTAAAAATAAAACAGATAGAGGCTACTGTTGTTTGTAATAATACATATTAAAGCTAATCATTGGAACAAAAATTATTATTCATCGTGAATCCCAGATCTGGGAGGCACGGTACTGACTTTGGTGAGCTCATTACGGATTTCTTCTCTACCAGAGATTACTTTTATGAGATTTTTCCACTTCCAAAAGATTGTTCTATATCGAAAATTAAAAGAGCCATTCAGGATTCCAATGCTACCAAAGTAATTGCTGTGGGTGGCGATGGTACACTAAAGCTGGTAGCAGAAAGTTTATTAAGGTCAAACATCCCTATTGGAATTTTACCAGCAGGTTCAGCCAACGGCATGGCTAAAGAATTAGGTATCCCTATGGATCACAATGAGGCCTTAGAGCTAACATTGAGTGGTACACCCAGGAACATCCATGGGGTGATTGTAAATGGAGAGCTGTGCATCCATCTGGCTGATATAGGTTACAATGCTTACGTTGTAAAAAAGTTTGATGATTTACCCCAAAGAGGTATGTGGGGTTATGCTAAAGCAGCCTGGCAGGCATTCTGGAGCAGGAATAAAATGGAAGTGGTTTTCAGAACGGATGAAGAAGAGATTACATCTACAGCGGCTATGGTTGTCATTGCCAATGCCACCATGTATGGTACGGGGGTAAAAATTAACCCTGAAGGCAAGCTTGATGATGATTTCTTTGAGGTGATTCTGGTAAAGAATTACTCGGTAATGGAGATTTTAAAGGTGAAATTTACCTCCCTGCCCTTTAACCCAGATAAAATAGAAACCTTTAAGACCAGAGAATTAAATATCAAGACCAAAGGCCGAGTTCATTTCCAGGTCGACGGTGAATATATGGGAAAGGTGAACCGCATTGTTGCTGAAATTATTCCGGCAGCCATTAAGATCATCGTTAAGCCTTAATTTCAAGGGCAATACTTTTTCAACAGCTCATCTGCAAGGTCAAAACCCATGTGTTTAACAAATAACAAATCTTCGCAAGCACCTTCCTGGTCTTTTTGCTTGATCTTTCTAAGGGCATCCTCTATTTTACCCTCCATATAAGCTTTGTTATAGCCCAGTTCTTCTTTGAGTTTGAGAAAGCGGGATTCATCTTCTTTTTTATAAGTACCGGCTTCTTTATTTCTATAAAAATTAAGGATGGCATCGGTGAGTCCTTCGCCCGCCTGGTAAGCCGCAACAGCTTGTTGCTTTTCCACCTTGCTTTTTTGGTTGCAGTCGTAGCCCTGGAGCTTGAAATTAACAGGCACTACCAATACCGTAGTTGTATCATAACCTGCTGGCATCATCCATTGACCGGAACTTTTTCGAATCAGCCTTAAAGCCTCTTCATCTAAATCGGTACCTATTCCCGACTGCACCCGGGATTGGTATACCCTGCCCTGTTTGCTGAGTTTAAAAGCAATGGTGATGCTGCCCTCAAGGCAGTTGCGCATGGAATAGGAAGGATAATGTAAATTGGTTTTTATGAAGTTATCAAGCCCTCCCTTTATTTTAGGCTGTGCCACAACTAACGTAGTGGATAGAAGGAACAATAGGGTTAAGAATTGTCTCATTCCCTAATTTACATAAAATTTAATTGTTTTGGAGAAAAGTATAATTCAGAATCACTGAAGGATCAGGACTATTGGCGAGGAATGTTTCTTTCTGTGAATATTGGCATACCCCGGGGAAGTCACCTTTTTGTCCGTGGATATCAAATATCAATTGAAAATGCAGGTGTGGTGGCCAATGACCATTTTCTGCAGGAATGCCAAAGGTGGCAAATGCTGCGCCGGCAGCCAGGGGCTGTCCTTCTTGTAAGCCTTCTAAAGAGGCTACACTTAAATGGCCGTAAAGTCCATAGACCACCAGGTCGTTAAGCTGGTATTTTAGAATAATGGTTGCTCCATAATCACCATATTGATCATTGAACTTGAAGCTGTGTACCGTTGCAGGGAGAAAATTGTATACTGGAGTGCCTGCAGGGCCCCAGATATCCACCCCTAAATGCAACCGGCGGGGTTCTTCGCGGGTATCAAAATGTGCACTTCGGGCATAGATGGTGCGATGCTCATTGTAACCACCAATGCCGTAGCGGCACTGGTGATCTTCAAGCTGCTGGGTTACCCAATCAGAAAAGCGGCTTGTATCGGCCAGGATAGGTTCATTGAGGTCCTTATTGTTGCTTGTAAAATCAAAAGGATAAAGAAGGTCTTTACCCTTTTGAAAATCTACAACAGGAGTAACATCAATGTCTTTACGTTGGACATACTGTGCTAATTTTTCTGTTGGCGACATGCTAATCTTGTTCTTCTTCCGGCTCTGGATCTTTTCTTTCTTTGGTGATCTTGTCAAAGATTTTATCCATTTGTTCTACATACATATTGGTATCATCCAGGAAGAAATTTAGGGTTGGAACAATACGTGCCTGGTGTCGAATGCGTGCACCGAGTTTATACCTGATCTCACTGGCATGTGAATTAACTTCAGCAATTGATAAAGCCGTATTGTTGGTGCTTAAAAAGCTTAGATATACTTTAGCTACGCCAAGATCTGATGATACCCTTACCTTTGTTATGGTAACCAGTGTATTTGGTAAATAGGCTGCTCCCTCACGTTGAAATATTGCTGCCAGCTCTTCTTGCAGCACGCCCGCAAATTTCCTTTGTCTTTTACTTTCCATAATAATACTGATCTTATATTAATATAACAATTTATCGTAAGGGTAGCGCTGCGTGTGCATCACCACGATCTTATCGTATAATAATTGTTTAAATTCTTCTAAATTTTCTTTGTTCAGGGCCGAGATAAATAAGGCCGGTGCATTGTGTTGCGCCATCCAGCTTTTCTTAAACTCTGCCAGGGTGAAAACGGGTTTTTCTTCTCCTTCTTCTTGTGTTTCCGGACTCACATAGGCATCAATTTTATTGAACACCATAATGGTTTCTTTTTCTCTTGCCCCAAGGTCTTTTAAAGTCTCGTTAACAACGTTAATCTGGTCTTCAAAGTTAGGGTGAGAAACATCAACCACATGGATTAAAATATCTGCTTCGCGGACTTCATCTAGCGTAGATTTGAAACATTCTACCAAATGGTGAGGTAGCTTGCGGATGAAACCAACGGTATCTGACAACAGAAATGGCAGGTTTTCGATCACTACTTTTCTAACAGTAGTGTCTAGTGTAGCAAACAGCTTGTTCTCGGCAAATACTTCCGATTTAGAAAGCATGTTCATGATGGTAGACTTGCCCACATTGGTATAACCTACCAAGGCTACCCTGATCAGTTGTGTACGGTTTTTTCTTTGCGTTTCGTTTTGCTTGTCGATGAGCTTTAAGCGGCTTTTTAAAAGCGCTATTTTCTCAAGGATCATCCTTCTGTCACTCTCAATTTGAGTTTCACCCGGACCACGCATCCCGATACCACCTTTCTGGCGCTCTAAGTGAGTCCATAGTCGGGTTAACCGGGGTAATAAATATTGTAGTTGCGCAAGTTCAACCTGGGTTTTTGCCTGCGCCGTTTGTGCACGTCCGGCAAAGATATCCAGGATTAAATTACTCCTGTCCAACACTTTTACCTGCAATTCTCTTTCTATATTTCTTAGTTGTGAAGGCGATAATTCATCATCAAAAACAACCAGATCGATCTCCTCAGACTTTACATAAGCCTGAATCTCTATCAGTTTACCGGTGCCCACAAAAGTAGCCCGTTCTGGACGTGTCATCTTTTGTGTAAAAACCTGTTCTACTTTACCTCCGGCAGTGTCTACCAGAAAGGCTAGTTCATCAAGGTATTCCTTGGTCTCCTCCTGGGTTTCACCTGGTCTAATTACACCTACAAGTACTGCCCGCTCTTGCTTAATAGCGGTATCATATGATTTCTCTTTTCCCATCGTATTTTACAAAGATACAAAAGTTATACCGAGATTAATTCACTGACAAAACGATCCATAGCCGCACCGGGGTCTGGCGTTTTCATGAATACCTCGCCCAGTAAAAAGCCGTTAAAACCAGCAGCTTTCAGTTGTCTGATGGTTTGCGTATCGCTGATGGCACTTTCTGAGATTTTCATGAAATCGTTAGGAATTTGATCTACCAGGTCAAAAGAGGTTTGAATGTTTACGGTAAAGTCTTCCAGGTTTCTGTTATTGACACCTATGGCATCCAGACCGGGGCATACACTGCGCTGGAGTTCTGCAAGGTTATGTACTTCAAGCAACACATTTAACCCAAGGCTTTTTGCCGTAGCTGTTAGGCTAACGATCTGTTGAGGGGAAAGCACGGCCGCTATAAGCAATATGATATCGGCACCCATGGCCTTTGCTTCATAAAGCTGGTATACGTCAATGATGAACTCTTTTCTTAAAATCGGGATGTGGTTAACGGCTCTTGCCTTGATGACATCCTGTGCATTTCCACCAAAGAATTCAGCATCGGTAAGCACCGACAAGGCCGAAGCACCTGCAGCAGCATAAGCGCTGGTTACCTCCTCTACGGTAGAATGATCATTGATCAATCCCTTTGAAGGGGATCTTCTTTTAAACTCTGCAATAATGCCTGTTCTATTTTCATCCAACAGGAATTCTTTAAATGAATAAGGGTTGCGGTCAAAGTTGACGGCCGAAGTTAATTCTTTTACAGAGACCTGCGTTTTGGCAAGTGCTACTTCTTCCCTTTTGCGATGTATTATTTTATCTAGAATATTCATTTTCCAACCAGTTTTTCATCATTTGTTTACCATACGCCGTTAATACACTTTCAGGGTGAAACTGCACCCCACGAACATCATAGTCATTGTGTCTTAAAGCCATCACCTGTCCGTCCACATCTTTAGCCGTTATGGTTAGACAATCAGGCATGCCTTCATTATCTACTACCCAGGAGTGATAACGACCTACGTTAATAGTTTCAGGGCAGTCGGTAAAGGTTATTTCTGCATCATCCAATACGGTTATGGGGGTGGCTACACCATGCATAGGTCTGCCAAGGTTTAAAAGTTTAGCACCAAACACCTCTGCAATGGCCTGCTGGCCCAGGCATACACCAAAAATACTTTTCGTAGGCGCATACTTTTCAATTACTTTTAAAAGTAATCCCGCCTCTTCTGGAATACCGGGACCTGGCGAAAGCAGGATCTTATCATACTGCTCCACGTCTTCCAGCTTAAATTTATCATTTCTCCACACTTCTACCTCATAACCGATTTCGTTAATCAGGTGAACCAGATTATAGGTAAATGAATCATAATTATCGATTACTAATACTTTCTTTTCCATGGTCATCAGATTATATATGTTCAGCCATTACAACGGCTTTTCTTAAGGCTGCTATTTTATTGTTTACTTCATTGAGCTCGTTGATGGCAATGGAATCTGCTACAATTCCTGCACCAGCGCGGTAATGAAGTTCATTGTTTTTACTCATAAAGGTTCTGATCATGATGGCATGGTTAAACTCTTCTTCAAAACCCATATAGCCGATGGCTCCGCCATAAAAGTTTCTCCCCAGCCCTTCGTATTGATCAATTAGTTGAAGCGCTTTATATTTGGGCGCTCCACTTAAGGTTCCCGCAGGATAGGTATCTGCAACAACCTTAATTGCCGAAACGTTGTTTTGTAAATTACCACTCACTTTTGATACCAGGTGGATCAGGTGGGAATAATACTGTACTTCTTTAAATGATTTAACTTCTACTTGTTTACAGTGCCTGCTTAAATCATTCCTTGCCAGGTCTACCAGCATCACGTGCTCAGCACTTTCTTTGGGGTCGTTTTCAAGTTGTTTAGCAAGCTCTGCATCTTCTGCATCATTACCGGTCCGCTTAAAGGTACCCGCTATTGGATAGATATTAGCTGTATTGTTCTTAATGGTGATCTGTGCTTCTGGCGAAGAGCCAAAGAGTTTGAAATTGCCATAGTCAAAGTAGAACAGGTATGGTGATGGGTTGATGGAACGCAGACAACGGTATACGTTAAATTCATCACCACTAAAACTTTGCTTGAAGGCGCGTGAGGGAACTATCTGGAAAACGTCACCTCTTAAGATGTGCTTCTTTAGTTTTTCAACAACATTGAGGAAGTCTTCATCAGTTAAGTTGGAACTTTCTTCGCCTACACTTTTGAAACTATACTCCGGAAAGTTTTTATTTTGAATGATGTATTCAATTTTTTCTGTATCGAGATTTGCGCTTTCATTAAAGCTGTTGTTATAAAAGGTAATCTCATTTTTAAAGTGATCTATAGCAATATTGTACCTGTAGATGTGGTACTGCATAGAAGGAATACTGTCTTCTTTGGAAACTTCAGCGGTAAAATTGATATCCTCGAAATATTGAATGGTATCCCAGGTAAAATACCCAAAGAGCCCTGAGGAGATGTAACGCTCTTCTACATTTTTAGTCTTGGAGAACCGTGCCTTAAAAGCATCGATCTCAGCAATTAGATTGAACTCCGTTTTCTCCTCCTTAGTGCCGTCAGGAAAGTAGGATGATAGGACCCCATCCTTCAGGATAATTCCCGCTACAGGATCTGCACAAACGTAACTCACTGAATTTTCCCTGCTGTGGTAATCTGAACTCTCTAATAAAATAGTATTGGGGAATACATCTCGCAGGCGCAGGTAAATGCTCACCGGTGTGGTGGTATCTGCCAGGCTGGTTTTACTGGTAGTATGAATGGTAAATTTAGTATCCATTAGCGTATAATATTTTTTATAGGTGATGAAGGGACCATTGACTTATTACTGGCTTTTAGGAGCACTAGTTGATAATGTTTCATAATAAATAGGTGATGTTAATTGTAGTCAATAACCTTCTCATTTTAATTTTCTTTTAAACAAAAAAACCCAACGTAATACGTCGGGTTAAAGATTGTGGATCGGTTTAGGTTGATAAACTATATGGTACACAAAGCAACGACGTAACTCTTTTTAGAATTAACGCGCCATTGCCAGCTATGTTTATTGTTGATCATGTATTACAAAAATATAAATAAATCTTACAATTTAAAATATATTTTACGATACTCCCCAAAAAGACCTGGAAGGATCGGCGCTTACCATAGCAATAATAGCCCCAATAACAATCACTGCTGCTAAGGTGAAGTAAATAGCAATCGTTTTATGTTTTTGTTGAGCACTATCAAATCTTTTAGAACGGGCATTACCTACGGTAATCAGAATTACGGCGAAGATCATCATACTGATGTGCTCCATTTTCCAGTAACGTCCTAATGCTATGGAACTATCAGCTTTATACCAGCTATTCATGAAATATAAAATCAAGCCCATCAAAAATTGAATGTGTGCACTGATTAAGGTAAATACATTTAATTTTCTATTTCCCTCGGTATATGGCTTTTTACCTAACCAACCTGAAACAGCAGTGACGATGGCTGCCAAAAGAAGTAGCATAACGATATAACGCCAGCCAGAGTGTGCACTTTTTAATATTTCACTTAAACCCATAATATATGTATTAGCAATTGTTTTATATGAACAGCTAAATTAACTATTATTTAGCCATTATAACGTCGAAAATATCAGTAAAATTAAGAAAGGCTCCTATCTGGTGCGGATTGAGATTCTATAACATTGTATTCATATAAATCACATTATAATATTATGCATTTTAGAGCATAGTCTTTTTCCAAAGTCAGCCGGTGAACAAAAGAATAAGCTGAATATAAGCAAATAGTGAATACACAACGTCTGTCAATAAGAGCCAAAACATAAACCACACATATGGGAATGCCCCTAAATAACCTTTTATGCAGGCTCTCTTGGCGTATAAGGATTAAAAAGCTGATCCAGCGTAATTATGATAGGTTAACTTCAGTTTCAGGAAAAGGAAAGACGCGGGAATATCTAACTCTGGAGAAGACAGGAAGGGTTGATAATTAAGACTCAGGACATGAAACAAACAGAACCCTGCACTATTCTAAAACTAAAAAGGTGATTGGATAAAATTACGCAAGAAAAAAAATGATCAGCTCATTTTAGAAAGGAAAAAATTAAGGAGATTAATTAAACATGGTGCCAGATTACTTTTATATATAAAATGTTAAATGAAAGCAAAGCACAATGCTGTTATGGGTTATAAAGCAGATATGGCTATTTGCCCTGCGCTGTGCTAAAAACCCATATAAACTTTACACAGGGCTCAGCTCTGTTCCAAAACCCCATATAAACAAGAAAAGCCTGTAAGTTTACACTTACAGGCTTTCTTTAAGATTTGGCACCGACCTACTCTCCCACGTGTTACCGCAGTACCATCGGCTCTGGTGGGCTTAACTTCTCTGTTCGGAATGGGAAGAGGTGGACA
>NZ_JAZQPU010000432.1:0-1711 GCF_045628745.1 Pedobacter sp. | reverse complement strand
GGCTTAATTACACTGGTTTTTCAACTCTCCTCATCTTTACTCCAGCCTTTTGTGGGCTCTTATACAGACAAGAAACCTCAACCCTATTCCTTAGCCGTTGGAATGGGCTTTTCCCTAATGGGATTAGTGGTGCTTTCTATGTCTGCTAACTTTTATATGATGCTTGTTGCGGTAGCCCTTGTAGGTGTTGGTTCTTCAATTTTCCATCCAGAGGCATCAAGAATTGCACATTCTGCATCGGGTGGTAAACGTGGATTAGCGCAGTCTATTTTCCAGTTAGGTGGTAATGCGGGGAGCTCTTTAGGCCCCTTACTTGCCGCATGGATTATCGTTCCTTACGGACAGATCAGCATCATGTGGTTTTCTTTGATAGCCATTTTAGCTATTATCATCCTGACTTATGTGGGTAACTGGTATAAAAGCGTAGCTGGCGCGCTCAAAAAAAATCATCAACATAACGCTGTACCCTTACCTTTCTCTAAACGTAAGGTAATTTTTTCTGTAGCTATCCTCCTGGTCCTTATTTTCTCGAAGTACTTTTACATGGCCAGTCTGACCAGTTATTTCACCTTTTTCCTGATCAATAAATTTCATGTTTCCGTACAAAGCTCGCAGTTTTATTTATTCCTTTTCTTATTTTCCGTAGCCGCGGGCACATTAATTGGTGGCCCTGTAGGCGATAGATTTGGCAGGAAGTATGTTATCTGGTTTTCCATTTTAGGTACCGCTCCTTTTGCCATGCTCCTACCTCATGCAAACCTATTCTGGACCACTGTATTGATTATACCCATTGGTGTAATTCTGGCCTCCGCATTTTCGGCTATTTTGGTGTATGCACAAGAGCTGATTCCAGGTAAAGTTGGTTTAGTATCTGGCTTGTTTTTTGGATTTGCTTTTGGTATGGGTGGTATAGGTTCAGCATTGCTAGGTAAACTTGCTGATGAAACCAGCATTGCGTACGTGTTTTCTATCTGTTCTTTTTTACCATTAATTGGCTTATTAACGGGATTTCTTCCAAATATAGAAAGCAAAAAAAAGAAATAAAGTTTAACAGACAAGGCAAGATCCTGTATCATCATCAATGGTACGGGATCTTTCTGTTTTAGGCACCTTAACAAAAGGTAATTTTTACCTAATCGGTGAGCAGGTATTTGGAGGGCATTAACAGGGCCTTCAGTTATCAATCGATATAGGTAGGCCCTACGAAGGCCCTACCAATGCCCTCTAAAGGATATGGAAACTATTAGGTGCAAATTACCTTAAAGTCATGTACATAAGCCTTTATTCATCGACTCGTTTGTAATTTCTATGTTAACCAACCCACTAACATTAATTTTAATGTTAACTTTAAATGAGTTACATCATTCACCTTAATTGTTATCTTATGGCAACTATTTATCACAAAACCCTACTTACAGGGATTACTTTTATGGCCGCAATAGTTGGCTGTAACAACAGTGAAGGAATTTCTAATGTACAAAATCCTGTAGATACTTCTACCGGTGCATCAGTAGAAACGCAAAAACCTAATACGGACTACAAACCAGCAGTACCTGGTCAAACCCGTGCACCGGCTGTTAAAACAACTACCCCATTAAATATTACAGTCATCAACGGTAGCTTAAAACAACCATGGTCAATTTGTAATCTACCCGATGGACGTTTTTTGGTAACCGAAAAATCCGGTATCATAAAAATCCTCAACGCAGAT
>NZ_JAZQPU010000431.1:0-1862 GCF_045628745.1 Pedobacter sp. | reverse complement strand
AGTTTCCGTGATATGGGAAACATACAACGCCATAAAGGGAAAAACAGCGACGGATCCATCAATTTTTCGTTGAACACCCGTTCAGCAAATGATAAATTGCAGGTTTCTTTGTCTGGTAAATACATGGCATCAAAAAATACCATGGTTCCTTATGATTTTTCTTCAATAGGAACAACTCCACCTAATGCACCGACAGCGTTTAACGCAGATGGCAGCCTTGATTGGGAATCTATTGGAACGGACATCAATGGTTCTAAATCGGTAGCAAATATCAACCGGCTATATGAGAATAAAACAGATAACCTAACCAGTAACCTTACCTTTGTTTATAAACCAATCAATAAGGTAATTTTAAAAACCATCTTTGGCTATAATAGCCTGAGTGGAACAGAGCACGTGGGTACTCCATCTACTGTTTTCAATCCTGCAGAAGCAAACATAGCAAGCAAGCGGGTGGGTGCCTTCAGTGAATACAATAACAGATCCTTAACCATTTCTCCTTATGGTGAATACCGCACCAATATTGCTAAAAAATGTGACCTGAGCTTTAAACTTGGTGGGGAGATTAACCGCCAATTGAAGCACTCAAGTAGTATAACGGGTACTGGTTTTGCAACTGATGGATTGATCCTTAATCCTGCAACTGGTAATTCCATTACGCAGTCATATACACTTAATGAATATCGTTCTATCGGTATGTACGGCTTGATTAATTTTGTATGGGATAATAAATATGTAATTGATATCAACACCCGCCGTGATGGTTCAATCAAGTTTGGACCTGGTCGCCGGTTTGGGAACTTTGGTTCTGCCGCGGTTGCCTGGATCTTCAGTGAAGAAAACCTGTTTAAGGATAACCTGCCTTGGTTCAGCTTTGGTAAACTACGTGCCAGTAGCGGGGTAGTAGGAGGTGATGCAATTAAAGATTTCCTATATTTAAGTGTTTATGAAACGGTAACCGGTCAATATGGCGGTGCCAGCGCATTATCACCAGGCAATCTCACCAATCCATACCTCAATTGGGAACGAAATAGGAATTCTGAAATTGCGCTTGAATTAGGTTTTCTAAATAACCGTATTAATACTAATGTAAGCTATTACCAAAACGAGGCTCGAAATCAGTTGGTGGATATGGCCTTGCCATTTACTACCGGTTTTTCAGGTCAGGTTGTAAATTCTGATGCAAAGATCCGAAATACGGGTACAGAAATAGAAATGAATTCTGTAAATATTAAAAGCAAAAATTTCAGCTGGTCTAGCCGTTTCAATATTTCCTTTCAGAAGAGTAAAATACTGAAATTGCCTACACAGCGCTTGTCCTTCTCTAACTACGTACTAAACCAATCTGTGAGTGGGGTACGCGTATACAAATATAATGGGGTTAATCCTGAAACAGGCTATTACAATTTTACCAAAGCCAATGGAGAAACTGGCGACTTTACGTATGAATTAAACAATGATGATAAGACAGCGTTTATAGACCTCACACCTAAGTATTTCGGTGGTTTCCAAAATACGTTTAGCTACAAACAGCTGAGTTTAGACTTCACTTTCAGCTTTACTAAGCGTAAAGCACAATCTGAATTAGGGCAGACCTTATTTGCTGTTGGTTTTTATGGTGTTAACGGATCTACGTTATGGTTAGATCGTTGGCAGCAACCTGGTGATGTAACGAATGTTCCTAAATTGAGTACAGACTTTGGAAATATTGGTAGACAATCTTTGTTTAGAGAAAGCACGGGTGCCTATGAAGATGCTACTTATGCTCGCTTGCAAAATGTAAGTTTGCGTTATAGCCTGAGCAGAGAAATCAGCCAGAAATTGCACATTAAAAACCTGTCTGTTTACCTACAGGGACAAAA
>NZ_JAZQPU010000430.1:0-25311 GCF_045628745.1 Pedobacter sp. | reverse complement strand
GGTAAATGGTAAAGATGTGCTCACTAGTTTGGCCTTTGCGCCCGTAGAGACGGTTTCTAAAATTGTGTTCCGCACAGGTGAAATCCGCCGCTTTCCAGAGATAGATACACCAGCAGACCAGACTTATGATTTGAAAAATGGCGCTGTTAAATTAGAACCAGTGTCCTTTGCCATCAGTGGCTTAAAAACGGAGGAGTTTTAATGATTAACGGTCTGTGGATGAAGAAATATTTGTTGCTAACGGCTTTTATAGCGATGACGATGACCTTGAATGCAAAAGTACAATTGCCAAGGATCTTGTCGGGCAATATGGTATTACAACGTGATAAGCCTTTAAATATATGGGGCTTTGCGGCTCCCGGCGAAACGGTGACTGTTAGTTTTGCAGGGCAAAATAAAAGTACGGTAACAGATGCTGCCGGTAAATGGGCTGTAATTTTAACACCATTAGCCACTTCATCAAAACCAGGGGCCATGGTGATTAAAGGGACGAATGAAATTATCCTGGAAAACATTCTGGTTGGTGAAGTCTGGTTATGCTCAGGTCAGTCGAATATGGAATATGCCATGCGCAAGCTGGCAAAAATTGAAAAGCCGTTAAAGGAAAATTTGGGCTTTCCGGCCAATGAAGTTGCGAAGGCAAAAAATACGCAAATCAGGATCTTTTTAGTGAACAGGAAGACATTAAGCAAGCCTGATTCAACACATCAAAGCTGGAGTATTGCACAAGATTCTGCCTTAAGGTCATTTTCTGCGGTGGGTTATTTCTTCGCCAAAGAGCTGCAGGAAAAGCTGGGTATTCCAGTTGGTATTATTTCATCTGCCGTGAGTGGTAGTGCTATTGAGCCCTGGATAGCACAAGACTCTTTTAAGCAGGAAGCCTATTTTGCAGGTGAAAAGATAGGTAATGATCCGGGGAAATTCTATAACCCGATGATTGAGCCTTTAACAAATTTTGCCATTCGTGGATTTTTATGGTACCAGGGGGAAACCAATTGTTTTTTAAGGGAAAACATCAGTTATGCCTATAAAATAAAAACACTAATCAAGAGCTGGAGAGCTGCATGGAAGGATGATGAATTACCATTTTATGCAGTGCAAATTGCGCCTTTCAGCTATTCCAAAAGCAAAGGCAAGCTTTTGTTAGATGAAAATACTTTACCAGAATTCTGGGAAGCACAGGCGCAGGTTTTAAGAATGAAAAACACCGGTTTGGTGGTCACCACAGATTTAAATGACCATGCGGAAGACCTGCATCCTACCTATAAATGGGAGGTTGGAAGACGACTGGCTTTATGGGCATTGGCGAAAGACTATGGACAGAAAATCAGTTATACTGGGCCGGTTTATACCTCCATGAAAATTAAAGGATCGAAGGTGATTTTAAATTTTGATCATGCAGGCGATGGCTTATACAGCAATGACGGTCAGCAATTAAGTGGTTTTACCATTGCTGGCGCGGATGGAAATTTTGTGCCTGCTGCTGCCGTAGTCAAAGGCAATACGGTTATTGTTTCTTCTATCAAAATTAAAACGCCTAAAGCTGCAAGGTTTAGCTGGAATGAAAATGGCCATGCTAATTTTTATAATAAAAATGGTTTGCCTGCAATGCCCTTTCGCACGGATAACCCGCTTACCCCACAATTTAATGTTAAATAATGAAATTTAAGGCTTTACTTTTTCTTACGCTATTAACCATTTCATGCGGTGTTACTTTTGCACAGCAAACGGCTAAACTATATCTTTCCGGAACCGGGAATGAGGATACGGTAAACTGGGATTTTTTCTGTACTGCAGGTATGAATGCCCAAAAATGGACCACTATTCCTGTTCCTTCAAACTGGGAGCTGCAAGGCTTTGGAAAATATGATTATGGCTTTGCCAGTGACAGTGCACGTGGTAAAGAGGAGGGTTTTTACCGCTATAAGTTTAAAGTTCCTGCACAATGGAAAGGAACAACCATCAATATCGTCTTTGAAGGGTCTATGACCGATACGGAGGTGAAAATTAATGGTCAGCTGGCCGGACCAGTTCACCAGGGTTCTTTTTATGTGTTCCGTTACCCGGTACAGCAGTTATTAAAGTATGATGCAGAGAATTTTTTAGAAGTAAGGGTAGCCAAGCATTCGGCCAATCAATCTGTAAATGAAGCAGAAAGAAAAGCAGATTTCTGGTTGTTTGGAGGGATTTTTAGACCTGTTTTTCTTGAATCTTTACCTGTAACTCATTTTGAAAGAATAAAAATTAATGCCCGTGCAGATGGGCAATTTACAGCGGAAGCTAGTTTTGCAGGCACAGCCGACAGAATGGAAGTACAGCTCTATGATTTAGGTGGTAAAAAATTCGGTAAAAAAGGAACGGTGTCCATTTCGGAGATTAATAATAAAGCCGTTTTATCGCAGCAATTCAGCTCTCCAAAATTATGGTCAACAGAATTCCCAAACCTTTATACGGCTAAATTTACGCTTTATCAAAAGAACAAAGCCATCCATGTGATGGAAAAGAGAATAGGCTTTCGCACCGTTGAGGTGAAGGAGCGAGATGGGGTTTATATCAATGGCGCCAAGATAAAATTCAAAGGGGTCAACAGGCATTCCTTTAATCCATCTTCAGGAAGAACCACGAGCAAGAAAATCAGTATTGCTGATGTTTCGCTGATGAAAGAGATGAACATGAACGCGGTGCGCATGTCGCATTACCCACCTGACGGTCATTTCCTGGATGTTTGTGACTCCCTGGGTTTATTTGTCATGGACGAACTGGCCGGCTGGCATGGTCATTACGACACCCCTACGGGAACAAAACTATTGCAGGAGATGATGATCAATGATGAAAATCACCCATCAATAGTGCTTTGGGCAAATGGAAATGAAGGTGGTCATAACAGAGAACTGGATCATTTATTCAAAGAACAAGACATTCAGCAACGTGCCGTGATCCATCCATGGGAAATATTTGGTGGTTTTGAGACTACCCATTACCGGGAATACAACTATGGCATTGGCAATTACGACCTGGGGCATCAGATTTTAATGCCTACAGAATTTTTGCATGGCATGTTTGATGGTGGTCATGGTGCAGGCATTGAAGATTATTGGAAAGCGATGTGGAGTAATCCTCTTTCTGCAGGTGGATTTTTATGGGATTTCGCTGATCAGGGTGTGGTCCGTACCGATAAAAATGGAGAAATTGATACCGACGGAAATCGCGGTGCTGATGGTATTGTAGGTCCTAATCATCAAAAAGAAGCCAGTTTTTACACCATTAAAGAAGTGTGGAGCCCAGTATACTTTGAACACAGAGAGATGACTGCAGGTTTCGATGGCAGCTTTCTGTTGGAAAACAGGTTTTCCTTTACCAACCTTAACCAATGTAGCTTTAGCTGGGAACTGAAAAAGTTGAACGGGAAAAATAAACAAGCTGAACTTAGGACAGGAAAAGCAAATGCACCGGATGTGAAACCTTTAGAAAAAGGATTCCTTAAAATAGCTTTGCCGACTGACTGGCGTGAATTTGACGTGCTGCTGGTGACGGTGAAATCACCCGATCAAAAAGAAATATTTACCTGGAGCTTCCCTATAATACTTCCAGTGCAACAGGCAAAGAAAATGGTGGACACCACAGGAACAGCTAAAGTTGCAATCCAAAAAACGGCTGCTACTTTTGAAGTTTCAGCCAATGGCATCCAATTGGTATTTGATCAGAAAACGGGGATTTTATTGAAAGTGCAGAACGCCAAAGGATTGATTCCGTTTAACAATGGTCCGGTTTTACAGGAAGGCGTTAATAATTTCAGCAATTTCAATTTCCGTAGGTCGGGTGAAAAAGTGATTATTTCCTCTACCTTCAACAGAAAAGACAGCTATAATACCCTTGAATGGACTATCTATCCTTCAGGCTGGGTGAAGATGCAGGTTAAATATTTCCCTTCTGCCTATTTTACTACTTATGTAGGCGTTAATTTTTCTTATCCGGAGAAGAACATTAAAGGAGTATCTTACATGGGTAAGGGTCCTTACAAGGTATGGAAAAACAGGATGAAAGGAAATCAGTTTGGTGTTTGGAACAAAATTTATAATGAAACAGCCACAGGAGAAGTTCCCTTCGATTATCCTGAATTTAAAGGCTATTATTCAAATCTCTATTGGTGTGAGTTTATGGGTAAGGACCAATCATTTACCGTGGTGACCGATCAGGAAGATATCTTTTTAAGGCTGTTTACGCCTAAAAAGTCTAAAGATACGTCCTACGAAAACATGAGTATGACCTTCCCTTCAGGAGATATCTCTTTCATGAATGGTATTTCCGCTATTGGTACAAAAACCCAAAAGCCGGAAACCACCGGACCTATGGGCATGAAACATGTTTATTATGATTTTGAGAAAGAACCGGTAAGGGCACTGGACATGACCTTATATTTTGACTTTTCGGTAAATAATTCATCAGCAGCTTTATTAAAAAAATAATGAATATTAAAATATATACAGCCTTGATATGGCTCTTCATTGTACCTTTCAGCCTGGTGCAAGCACAGGTGAACCTGCAAAACCCACGCTGTGAAATGTTGCAGCAGCCCCTTGGTATTGACGTTGTTCAGCCAAGATTAAGCTGGGAAATAGTTTCTGCACAAAGGGATACCAAACAAACAGCTTACCAGGTAATTGTTTCTTCTACAGCAGAAAAACTGAACGCCGGACAGGGTGATTTGTGGGATTCAGGGAAGATTTCTACTGATCAATCTAATCAGGTAAGCTATAATGGTAAGGTGTTAAAAAGCCGTCAGGCTTGTTTTTGGAAAGTTAAGGTCTGGACAAATAATGGGGAGAGCACATGGAGCAGCACTGCGCTATGGACAATGGGTCTGTTAAATTACGCCGACTGGAAGGGCAGGTGGATAGGATTGGATAAGTCTTTTGCCTGGGACAAGGAAACACAATTTTCAAGGTTATCCGCAAGGTATTTCCGCAAAGAGTTTGAAGCAAACAAGCCCATTAAAAGGGCTACGGCCTACCTGATAGGATTGGGTTTATATGAATTTTACATTAACGGACAAAAAATTGGCGACCAGGTGCTGGCACCTGTGCCTACAGATTATAACAAGGGGGCAAAGTATAATACTTTCGATGTAACGAAACACCTTAAACAAGGGCTGAATGCTGTTGGGACAATTTTGGGTAATGGCCGCTTTTATACCATGCGTCAGGATTATAAACCTTATAAAATTAAAACTTTCGGCTACCCTAAAATGCTGTTGAACCTTGACATAGAATATGAGGATGGGAGCATTACCACTATCATCACTGACGATAGCTGGAAGGTTACTGCAGATGGGCCTATTTTGGCCAACAATGAATATGATGGCGAAGAATATGATGCGACGAAAGAAATGGCGGGCTGGAATACAAAGGGCTTTAATGACCAAAAATGGTTGAAAGCACAATATGTGCAGGAAACAGTTGGACCGCCTGAAGCACAGATGAACGAAAACATGAAAGTGATGGAGGTGGTAAAACCAGTTTCGGTCAAACAGCTTCAACCAGGGGTGTTTATCATGGATATGGGGCAGAACATGGTTGGATGGATCAAGTTAACAGTGAAAGGGCAACGCGGTGAAAAAGTAAGCTTACGCTTTGGTGAGAGTTTACAAAAAAATGGTGCCTTGTTTGATGAAAACCTTCGTGATGCTATTGTTACGGATCGTTATACGCTCAAAGGCGGCGGCGTTGAAAGCTGGGAACCTTCATTTGTTTACCATGGCTTCCGTTATGTAGAGATAAAAGGTTTCCCCGGAACCCCAACCATCAACGATTTTGAAGGTAAAGTAGTTTACGACGAAATAAAAACAACAGGTCAATTCAGCACTTCGAACCCTACCATCAACCAGGTGTTTAAAAATGCTTACTGGGGAATTAGGGGTAATTATAAAGGCATGCCAGTTGATTGTCCGCAACGCAACGAACGCCAACCTTGGTTAGGCGACAGAACCACTGGTGCCTATGGAGAAAGTTTCCTTTTTGACAATGGAAGACTTTATGCTAAATGGTTAAATGATATTCAGCAGGCCCAACGAACTGATGGCAGTATACCAGATGTGGCACCTTCCTTCTGGCGCTATTATAGCGATAATGTAACCTGGCCAGGCACCTATGTATTTGTTGCAGATATGCTGTACAGACAGTATGCAGACCAGGAACCCATTAAAAAACATTATGATTCCATGAATAAATGGATGAACTATATGCAGTCAAAATACATGACTGATGGTTTGGTAACCAAAGATAAATATGGCGACTGGTGTGTTCCACCAGAAGCTAAAGAAATGATTCATTCTAAAGATCCGTCCCGGCAAACTGATGGGGTGCTGATTGCCAGTGCAACTTATTATAAGTTATTGAACATGATGGAGAATTTTGCTATCCTGTTGAACAAACCTGAAGATGCAAAAAACTTTAAAGCACTGGCAGTACAATTGAAAGCAGCCTTTAATGCGAAGTTCTTTAACCAGGAAACCAAAAGTTACGGTAATAATGCGGTAACGGCAAATCTTTTACCTCTGGCACATGGGATGGTTCCTGAAAATGATGTGGATGCTGTTTTTAAGCATATCGTAGATAAAACGATGATTGATAACCAGGGTCATATCAGTACTGGTGTAATCGGGACACAATTTCTAATGCGGGGATTTAGTGACCACGGTCGTGCAGACATTGCATACAAATTGGCCACCAATAAAGATTACCCGAGTTGGGGTTATATGGCAGAAAATGGGGCGACCACCATTTGGGAATTATGGAATGGCAATACCGCTAGTCCGAAGATGAATTCGCAAAACCATGTAATGCTTTTAGGCGACCTGCTGATTTGGTATTATGAAAACCTGGCCGGTATTAAAGCTGCAACACCGGGCTTTAAAAAGCTGGAGATGAAGCCAGAGATCATTGAAGGTTTAACACAGGTGAATGCTTCCTATCAATCTATTCATGGCCTGATTAAAAGTGACTGGACTGCTCAGGCAAGCCAGTTTAACTGGAACATCACTATTCCTGCAAATACATCAGCCATCGTTTATATCCCTGCGGCATCGAAAGCTGCGGTGACGGAGAAAAATACAAAAAGCAAGGACCTTCAATTTTTAAGAATGGAGAAGGACCGTGCGGTATTTGAATTGGGCTCAGGAGATTATTCTTTTACAGTTAAAAATAAATAGAAGTAATGATGAAGAACTTTTTAAAACCATTTGTTTGCTGCACCTTATTGGTAACGGCAATATTGTTTTCTTTTAATGTACAAAGTCAAACCCAAAATCAAGGTCCTGATGCAGAGTCGGTAAAGAAAGCTACAGAATGGGTGAGTACACTCCACTTACAGGATGCACAAAAAGAAAGCAGGGTAAGTACAACCATTTCAACACATTTAACCGCAATCAGGAACTGGCATCAGGAACACCCTGCCAATACCGTTCCTGAGGGAATTAATCCGGTAACAGGGGTAAAGCTTTCTGAACTTGACCGTCAGATAATTGCTGATTCAGCCATTCCGGCAACGGTTCATGAGCAATTGATGCAGGGTCTGACCAAAGAATTACAACCAGCGCAAGTGGAAATGATATTGGATAAGTATACCATTGGCAAAGTTGCCTTCACTTTAGCAGGCTACAAAGCTATAGTGACAGATTTAACAGCAGAGGAAGAAAGTAAGATCACAGGTTTGCTGAAACAAGCAAGGGAGCAGGCTGTAGACTATAAGAACATGAAACAGATCTCTGCTATTTTTGAAATCTATAAAACCAAGGCGGAGCAATACCTGAATTCAAATGGCCGCAGTTGGAGAGCACTTTACAGTGCTTACACCAACAAAATCAAAGCAGAAAAAGCGAGTAAAAAACAATAATTACCTAATCATATAATTGATGTTAAAAAAAGGGTTGACCATAGCAGCAGTAGCGATATTTGTCTTTTCGGCAAACATCAATGCACAATCAGATAAATGGCGTTCAGGAATTGTATCCGAAGAGTTTTTGTATGAAAAGGCAGGTTTTCCATCCGTTCATTCAGCAACGATTGCAGAAACCCCAACTGGATTAGTCGCTGCCTATTTTGGGGGAACTAAAGAAAGAAATCCAGATGTGGAAATCTATGTCAGCAGGATGGTTGACGGAAAATGGCTTGCCCCAGTTTCTGTAGCGAATGGCATACAAAACGATTCTTTGCGCTTACCGACATGGAACCCTGTTTTATACCAGGTACCTGGAGGGGAATTATTGCTTTTTTATAAAATTGGTCCAAAACCTTCAGAATGGTGGGGATTAATGCGCAGGTCTGCTGATGGTGGTTTGACCTGGTCGGCAGCAGAGCAGTTACCCGATGGTTATATTGGACCTGTTAAAAATAAACCCGTTTTATTGAGTAATGGAAATTTAATGTCGCCATCAAGTAAAGAGGGGGATGGCTGGAAGTTACACTTTGAGGTGACTAAAGACCAGGGTAAAACATGGCGAATGATTGGTCCGGTCGTCGCTAATGGAATTGATGCCATCCAACCAAGTATCCTTGATCATGGAAAAGGCAAACTGCAGATTTTAGCTAGAACCAGGAATAGGTCTGTTGTGACTACCTGGTCGACAGACAATGGCGAAAACTGGTCGCCCTTAACAAAAATTAATCTTCCCAATAATAACTCCGGAACAGATGCCGTGACGATGAAAAATGGGAAACACGTATTAGTGTATAACCATGTTTTGCCTCCGGGTGAATTAGCCAAAGGACCAAGAACACCCTTAAATGTTTCTTTTTCTAAGGATGGGATGAACTGGGATGCGGCATTGATCTTAGAAGATTCTCCAATCAGCCAATATTCTTATCCTGCAGTGATTCAAACAGCCGATGGTTTATTGCATTTCATCTATACCTGGAGGAGGGAAAAGATCAAACATGTTGTGGTGGATCCTTCGAAAGTGAAATTGAGGAAGATCAAAAATGGCATATGGCCTAAAGTTAAAGGTTATACCGCGCCGGTAATTAAGGATGCTAAAGATGAGGAACAATAGGATGATGAAGCAAACCTTCCTTTTCTTAATGCTGATGTTTATAGCCTATGCATCACCCGTTTCTGCTCAAATACAGGATACAGATCATGCTTTCAGGAAACCTTTGCTAGAGGTGCTTACTGAAATTGAAGCGCGTTTTAAGGTGAAAATTAAGTATTCAGCTGCCCAGGTAGAAAACCGTTGGGTCAATTATGCGAACTGGCGTTTCAGAACAGATGTGGAGGAGACGCTGCGCAATATACTCAGTCCACTGGACATGAAGGTGAACAAAGAAAAGGAGAATATATATAAACTAAAGGAATACGAATATCACCGTTGGGAGGCAAAAGACGGTTGGGCTTATTTAGACCAGCTGGCTAAACAATACAATGACCAAAGCAGCTGGGAAAAAAGAAAAGCATTAGTCAGGCCAGCACTTTATAAGGCTTTACAGCTGTCGCCCTTGCCGGCACAGCCAAAAAGTAAACCTATCCTGACGCCTAAAAGAACAATGGATGGTTATACCGTAGAAAATATTGCTCTGGAAATATTACCCGGACTATATGTCAACGGCTCTATCTATCGTCCGCTAAAAATTAAAAATAATATTCCTGTTGTGCTTTCCCCAGATGGGCATTGGGCACAGCAAAGGTATCGTAAAGATTGCCAGATTCGTTGTGCCATGATTGCACGTATGGGTGCCATAGCCATCAGTTATGACCTCTTTGCCTGGGGTGAATCACTGCTGCAGTTTAAAGCAGAAGACCATCGACGCAGTCTTTCACAAACAATACAAACTTTAGGAGGCATCAGGATTTTAGATTATGTAATGTCTTTAAAAGAAACAGACAAAAGTCGCATTGGCATTAGTGGTGGCTCTGGTGGTGGCAGCCATACCACGTTAATGGCTGCTATGGATGAAAGAATTAAACTTTGTGCACCTATCGTTTCATTGTCTTCTTACTTTTATGGGGGCTGCCCATGTGAAAGTGGAATGCCTGTTCATTTTAGTGCTGGTGGCACCAATAACGTTGAACTTGCAGCCATGGCTGCACCAAATCCGCAGTTAGTGGTGTCTGATGGAAAAGACTGGACGGACCGTATGCCGGAACATGATTTCTTATACCTGCAAAAAATGTATGACTATTATGGAAGGGCTGATCAGGTAGAGAATGTACACCTGCCGGAAGAAGGACATGATTTTGGCTTTTCCAAACGCAAAGCATTATATGATTTCTTAATCAAAAACTTTAAGCTCAACGGAGCGGCAGTGAAAGATAAACAGGGAAATTACGAAGAACAATACTGTACCATAGAAAAAGAACCGGCTATGTATGTTTTTGGCGACCATGGTGAGCGACTACCATCAACGGCGATTAAAGGATTTGAACAATTGGAAGCCGTATTTAAAAAAGCAAATTTAAGTTCAGCAAATGAAACAAAATAATCTTTCGCCCCGCCGGACATTTATCAAGCAGTTGACACTGTTAACAGGTGGATTGATGCTTGCTCCGGAATTGATTTTTGCTTCTTCAGGTAAAAAATCAAACTATAAAGTGGCCGTGATTGATCTGATGATTTTAAAACGGCAGAAATTAAGTGCTTTGCAGTTAACTAAAGACATTGGTGCAGATGGTTTGGAAGTGGACATGGGTGGTTTAGGAAACCGCGATACTTTCGATAATAAACTTTCCGATCCGTTAATCCGTGAGCAATATTTAAATCAGGCTAAGGCCTTAAATATTGAAATCTGCTCTTTAGCCATGACTGGTTTTTATGCACAGTCACTTGCCACCCGCCCCACTTATAAGCGCATGGTTCAGGATTGCCTGGATACAATGAAAGCCATGAAGGTTAAAGTTGCCTTTTTGCCTTTAGGCATACAGGGTGATTTAATTAAATATCCGGAGTTGCGGCCGGTTTTGGTAGAGCGCTTGAAAGTAGCAGGAAAAATGGCCACTCAATTAGGGTTGACCATAGGGATTGAAACAGCCCTTGATGCTGAAAATGAGCTAAAACTCTTAAAGGACATTAATTCAAAAGGCATAAAAAGTTATTTTAATTTTTCTAATGCCATTAAAAACGGGCGTGATGTAAGTAAAGAACTTCAAATTCTGGGAAGAAAAAATATCATTCAAATCCATTGCACCAATGATGACGGTGTATGGCTACAAGACGATCCCAAAGTTAATTTGGTGAAAATAAAAGAGACCTTGGATGAGATGGGCTGGAAGGGCTGGCTGGTCATCGAGCGTTCGCGTGATGCCAATAATACTAAAGATGTGAAACGCAATTTTAGGGCGAATACAGATTATGTGAAGTCAATTTTTCAACAACGTTAATCCAGGTTATAAAAAAAACAAGCTATGCGCATAAAAAACCTTTATCCTTTGTGCTTTCTGGTGTTTATTTTCTCTCTGACATCTTTCAAGGTGGAAGCTGTAGAAATTTATGTCTCTTTGAATGGTTCAGATCAGCAATCTGGAATAAAGGAACAACCGCTGGCTACCTTGAATGCGGCTTTGCGTAAAGCACGTGAACTCCGTCGTTTGAATGATCCAGCAGTGAAAGATGGCATTTTAATCGTCATTGAAAAGGGCTTTTACAATTTAAAGGAGGCTGTTGTTCTTCGCCCTGAAGATTCAGGAACGCATGATAGTCCAACACGGGTAATGGCAGCGCCTCAGGCAGAAGTGATTCTCAGTGGTGGTGTAAACATCAAAAACTGGAAAAAAGCAAGTGGGAATATTAGTGGTTTACCAAAAGAGGCCAGGGGAAATATTTGGATAGCAGATGCACCGGTAATGGGCGGAAGGGTATTGGAATTTCGCCAGTTATATGTCAACGGCAAAAAAGCCGTTCGTGCCCGCGATGCTAATGGGTCTACGATGAACAGGATTCTTTCCTGGGATTTTAAAAAGCAGACCTGTAAAATACCTACACCTAAAAATCTTTCATTATCAAATGTAGAAGGTGTTGAAATGGTAATCCAGCAATGGTGGGCCATTGCCAACCTGAGGGTGAAGGCGGTTAAAGTGGAAGGAAAAGCTACTGAACTGTTTTTTATGGAACCCGAAAGCAGGATCCAGTCTGAGCATCCATGGCCGGCGCCATGGCTTTCAGAGAAAACAGGAAACTCAGCCTATTATTTAACAAATGCCATCCAGTTTTTAGATCAACCGGGAGAATGGTACGAAGACATTAAAAATAGGAAAATATATTACTGGCCCGCAAAAGAAGTGGATTTACGAACTGCGCAGGTGATTGCACCCTCTTTAGAAACTTTGGTTAAAATTGAAGGGACCATCGATCATCCGGTATCTCATGTTACTTTTAAAGGCATATCTTTTCAGCATGCTACATGGTTACGACCTTCGCAGCTAGGGCATGTGCCGCACCAGGCTGGCATGTACATGTTGGATGCTTATAAATTAGAAACCCCCGGTACCGCAGATAAAAAAGGTTTAGAAAACCAGGCATGGGTTGGTCGCCCGGCCGCTGCGGTGGAAGTCAGCTTCGCCCATCACATGGTCTTTGATTCCTGCCGATTCGAACATTACGCAGCTACAGGACTAGACTTGAAAAAAGGTACCCATGATAATGAGCTCAAGGGAAATCTTTTTAAGGATATTGGTGGCTCGGCGATCCTTGTGGGTACATTTTCTGACGAAGCAACGGAAGTTCATTTGCCTTATTTACCTAGCGATCAAAGAGAAATTTGTAAGAATGAAACAATCAGTAATAACCTCATTACAGATGTGACGAATGAAGATTGGGGCTGTGTGGGCATTGGTGCTGGTTATGTTCAGGCTATCAATATTTTACATAATGAGATCAATGATGTTTCTTATAGTGGCATCAGCATGGGCTGGGGCTGGACTAAAACAGCAAACGCCATGAGAGACAACATCATCAAAGGGAATAAAATTCACCATTACGGCAAATACCTTTATGATGTTGCTGGCATTTATACTTTGTCGGCACAGCCAGGATCTTTCATTACTGAAAATTATATCGACAGTATTTACAAAGCGCCCTATGCACATGATCCGGAGCACTGGTTTTACCTCTATACTGATGAAGGATCCTCTTTCATCACCGTGAAGGACAATTGGACGCCAGCAGAAAAACACCTTCAAAATGCTAATGGACCAGGTAATGTTTGGCAAAATAATGGTCCTCAGGTCTCTGAACAGCATAAGCAAGCCGCAGGACTGGAAAAGAGATACCAATACCTGTTAAAACATAAAGTTACCAACCCTACAAATCAACCTATTAATAGCAAAAAAGAAATAGACCTACACTAATATGAATAAATTATCTAATTCCTTCTTGAAGTTCAACTACCGAAATCTATTTGTTTCAGTGTTGATGGTGCTTTGCTGTATGTTTGATACCGCTAAGGCTCAGACCGCATCGTGGATCTGGTATCCTGGTGACTTTGACATCTGGATGTCTAATGTGATGCAAAACAGACGTACCGAAAGAGGTTCATTTTTTCCTCCTTTCTGGAAGATGGATAGCCATTATGTTTTAGTTGACTTCCATAAGGAGTTTGACTTGAAAAAAGAGGAAGAAGTAAAGCTTTATGTAGAAGGGCAGTATAATGTGAAAATTGATGGGCAGGCCATTGCTGGTTTTCCCAAACAGATCGTTATTCCTGCAGGCAAGCATAAATTGAGTTTAAAAGTTTATAGTCAGGATAAAGTGCCTGCCATTTTTGTGAAAGGGGAGACTGTCATGTCTGATGATTCATGGTTAACGACTTTTGAAGATAAAGAATGGATTGATGCCAGTGGCAAAACATCAGATAAATCAGGAACTACCTTTGTAAGTGTAGGTTCATGGAATTTAACAGATCCCTTAACGCCACCTTCGGCTTTTAAATTGCCAGTGAGACCTATGCGAGCTACAAAAGTGGAGAAACGGAAGGATGGCTTTATTGCAGATTTCGGAAAAGAGACTTTTGGTTTTATCAAGCTCCATGGTGTGAAAGGAAAAGGGAAACTCAATATCTATTATGGGGAGTCGAAAGAAGAAGCACAGTCCATAGAAAAATGTGAAACTTTAGACCTGTTGGAGTTGGCCCTGAGCACGAAAAAAGATACCATCATGCCTTTGTCGAAAGCTTTCAGGTATATCAATACAGCTTTTGACGGTGATATTACCGTAGATTCTGTAAGCATGCTTTATGAATACGCTCAGGTAACGGAAAAAGGGAGCTTTAAAAGTTCTGACGAGGAGCTTAATCAGATATATGACATCTCTAAATATACCTTTGAATTAAATACCAGGGAATTTTTCATTGATGGGATCAAAAGAGACAGATGGGTATGGTCGGGCGATGCTTATCAAAGTTATTTGATGAACTATTATGCTTATTTTGATTCGCCAACGGTGAAGAGAACATTGTTGGCGCAAAGAGGCAAAGATCCGGTAACAGCCCATATCAATACGATTATGGATTATTCCTTCTACTGGTTCCTAGGGATTTATGACTATTATCAATATACAGGAGACAAGAAATTCGTGGCGGATACCTATCCGCGAATGAAAAGCCTGATGGACTATGTTTTAAACAGAAGAAATAAAGACGGTTTATTAGAGTGGATGCCTGGCGACTGGATATTTATTGACTGGGCGGATAAACTAAGTAAAGAAGGAGAAGTGAGTTTTGAGCAACTTTTGTTTTGCAGGAGCCTGGAGACCATGGCTATGTGTGCAGAACTGTCGAACGACAATGTTGCGGCAGCAAACTATAATAAATTGGCTAAGGAACTTAAAGCGAAGATCTTTAGCTTGTATTGGGATGAAAATAAACATGCTTTGGTCCACAGTAGAATTGCTGGCCAGCCGACAGAAAATGTAACGCGTTATGCCAATATGTTCGGTATATTTTTCGATTACTTTAGTCCTGCACAAAAGCTGGAAGTAAAGAAACATGTGTTATTGAACGATCAGATCAATAAAATTACGACACCGTATATGCGCTTTTATGAATTGGAAGCCTTATGTGCCATGGGCGAACAAGCTTATGTGTTAAAGGAAATGAAAAATTATTGGGGAGGCATGTTGAAATTGGGGGCTACCTCATTTTGGGAAGAATATAACCCTGATAAAACTGGAGCAGAACATTTTGCAATGTACGGCCGCCCTTTTGGCAAAAGCCTTTGTCATGCCTGGGGTGCCAGTCCGATTTACCTATTAGGTAAGTATTATTTAGGCGTAAAACCACTTTCCCCGGGTTATGAAACTTATGTTGTTGAACCACAATTAGGCGGTCTGCAATGGATAGAAGGAAAAGTGCCTACACCATCAGGAGATATTGCTGTTTATTGCAGTAAGAAAGAAATTAAGGTAAAATCTGTTGCAGGTACAGGCACTCTTAAATTCAAGAGTAAATCAAAGCCTGTTTCAAAAGGGGCTGCGATAAAAGAAATTTCAAAAGGCTTGTATGAGGTAACTGTTGAAAAAAACAAGGCTTACGTCATCAATTATACATCATTGTAAGCTATAGGCTTATTGGCCTTATAGGGCTAATAAGCCTATTCTTTCTTCCATTTTTTTGACACACTTGAAAGCCTCGGCAAGTATTTCTTCGTTTTTAATGCTTTTGTTGATGTTTAAAGTAGTAAGGGTAGATATGGTGAGACAGGCGATAATACCTGAATTATTTTGCTTGCCCACAGGGACAGAAATATCAGTTACGCCTTCAGCAAGGTCACTGGTTTTGGTGTAATAGCCATTTTGCTGAATTTCATTTAAAGATTTTAAAAACCCATCTTTCTCGGTTTTTGAGTATTTCTTGTAGATAGTGTTGGTTTTTAAAATGCCTGCTCTTTCTTTTTCTGTCATATAAGCTAAAAGGACTTTCCCCGAAGCGGTTAAGGGAAGTGGAAATAAATTACCTTCTTCAATAGAGAGGGCAATAGGGCCGGGGCTTTTGGCATGAATGATCACCATCAATTGATCCATATAGAGAATACTGAGGTGACAAGATTGACGAACCTGGTGCGCAAGTTCTTCTAAGGGATATTGTGCTGCTTTACGTAATTCATCTACTGGAGAATGGCGGTGCGAGAGATAGAAGAGCTTTAGTGATAAGCGGTATTTACCAGAGAGTTCGTCTCTTAAAATATAACCACGGCTTTCCAGGCTCATCAGCATTCTGTAAATCTCATTTGGGGTTTTATCTATGCCAACGGCAATTTCGGTTTGCGAAAGTGGAACAGAGTGAGAAGAGAGGTATTCCAATATATCCAGGCCTTTGTCCAATGCTGGTGCCTGATATTTTGATTCGTTTTCTTTCATGGGCTTGAGTAGCGTATATTTTACAATGGTAATCTAACTAAAGGAGCGCTATGCGCATTCTAAAGGCTTTTATACTTTAGAAGAGATAAATATAGATTTTCATATTTAAAAAAAACATTTATATTTGAATTAGGAGCTAAATAAATTCTAACCAAATAAATTTCATTAAGACGAGGGCCTCCATCTATCATGAGCAAACTTTTAATATTTCTGGGGATTTATCTCTTTACAATACCAGTTTTTGCCCAACAATTAAGTATCACAGATTTAACTTGTGAATACCGGAATAATCCTCAAGGAATAGAAACATTATCTCCTGCATTAAGCTGGAAACTGAAGTCAACACAAAGAGAGGTTAAACAAACCGCTTTTCAGGTTCTTGTTGCGGACAACCCTTCAGCATTAGCGAAAGATAAGGGTAACATATGGGATAGCCAGAAAGTTTCTACAGCACAATCTATCCAACTACCATATAAAGGTAAAAGCCTAATATCTAACAAAACTTATTATTGGAAAGTAAAGGTTTGGGATAATAAAGGGAATGCTACATGGAGCGCTGTTCATCATTGGCAGATGGGCCTATTAAAGAAAGCAGACTGGAAGGAGGCAAAATGGATTGCCTATGAAAAGTTGAATGATTCGAATGTCAATATCCTGCCTACAGATGGTAAAAAAGATAAATACACCGGTAATAACATTTTGCCTTTATTGCGTAAGTCTTTTAAGGTCGATAAAGCGATCAAAAAAGCCACTATCTATATTTCAGGTTTAGGGCATTTTGAAATGAGCATGAATGGTAAAAAGGTAGGCGATCATTTTCTGGATCCTGGTTGGACCAAATACGATAAAGAAGCCCTTTATGTTACTTTTGACTTGACCAAAGAATTAAAAAAAGGGGAGAATGTAATAGGGGTAATGCTAGGCAACGGCTTTTATTATGTGCCGCCAGTGAAAGAGCGGTTTAGAAAATTGAAAGTTGCTTTCGGTTATCCTAAAATGATCTGTCGCCTGTTGATTGAATATAAGGATGGAACTTTCGCTAATGTGAGCAGTGACGAAAGCTGGAAGACTTCTCCATCAGCGATTACTTTCTCCAGCATTTATGGTGGTGAAGACTATGATGCAAATCTGGAACAGAAAGGCTGGGATGCAGCTGGATTTAATGATCAACGCTGGAAGCAGGTGATACTTGTTGACGGTCCTGCGCTCAGTTCGCAAAAGGCAGAACCTTTGAAGATCTTTGAAAACTTCGAGGCAAAAACTATTGTAAAACAAGAAAGTACTGGCGATTGGATTTATGATCTGGGCCAGAATGCTTCAGGTATTATTGAACTTAAGGTAAAAGGTAAAAAGGGCGATACGATAAAAATCATGCCAGCCGAACTGTTAAAAGCAGATGGAACTGTTAACCAAAAACCTACAGGGAGTCCTTTTTATTTTCAATATATATTAAAAGGTGATGGCATAGAACGCTGGTCGCCAAAATTTACCTATTATGGATTTAGGTATTTGCAAGTAAAAGGTGGTATACCAATTGGAGAGAGCAATACTGCAAATAAGCCCATCATTATCGGCTTAAAAGGCTTACACATGAGAAATGCGGCGGCAAGCGTAGGCAGCTTTGAAAGCTCTAATCAACTTTTTAACCAGACCAATAGTTTGATCGACTGGTCGATAAAAAGTAACATGATGAGTGTATTTACCGATTGTCCGCACCGTGAAAAACTAGGCTGGCTGGAAGAGCTTCATTTAATGGGCAGTGCTATCCGTTATAACTATGCTGCTGCACCTTTGTTTAAAAAGGCTTTGGTAGACATGCGGAATTCACAGACACCAGAAGGATTAGTGCCTGAAATTGCTCCAGAATATGTGAAGTTTGAATGGGGTGGCGATATGTTTCGTGATTCTCCTGAATGGGGCAGCAGCAGTATTTTACTTCCATGGTACCTTTTTCAATGGTATGGTGATGAGCAAGTGCTTGCTGAGAATTATTCCATGATGAAACGCTATATCGACTATTTAACGACGAAGGCAAATGGACATATTTTAACACAAGGACTTGGCGATTGGTATGACCTTGGACCTAAGCCCCCAGGTGTTTCTCAGCTTACGCCGATGGGCATTACAGCGACTGCCATCTACTACCATGATTTACAAATTATGGAAAAGATTGCTGCACTGCTTTCCAAACAAGCCGATGCCGTAATTTACCGCAATCTTGCAGTTTCTGTCCGCAAGGCCTTTAATCAAAAATTTTTTAATGTAGCCACTAAACAATACGGCTCTGGTAGTCAGGCTGCCAATGCCATGGCTGTTTATATGGAACTGGTTGAACCGGAGCATAAAACGGTTGTGGTTGATCAAATTGTTAAAGACATCAGGAGCAAGAATAACAGTTTTACTGCCGGAGATATTGGTCACCGTTATTTATTGAGGGTACTGGAGAATGAAGGCCGGTCGGATGTGATTTTTGAGATGAACAGCAGGGCAGATGTACCTGGATATGGCTACCAGATTGCGAAAGGCGCCACGGCACTCACAGAATCATGGGCGGCTTTACCTACCGTGTCTAACAACCACTTGATGCTTGGGCATTTGATGGAGTGGTTTTATACAGGCCTCGGTGGCATAAGACAAGAAAACGATGGCATCGCTTTTAACCATATTAAAATTTATCCCGAAGTGGTGGGCGATGTAAAAGCTGTAAAGAGCAGCTACGAATCGCCTTATGGCTTAATCGCCACAGATTGGAAGAAGGCTGATGGTTCTTTTGAGCTTAAGCTAACCATTCCAGCAAATACCATGGCAACGGTTTATATACCTGCACAAAAAGCACAAAGCATCATAGAAGGCGACGCGCTGGTTAAGGATCGTCAAGAGATTAACCTTGTTGGTTATGAAAATGACCGGGTGATCATCAAAATTGGTTCAGGCAACTATCATTTTAAAATTCAATAATTCAAGTGATGAAAATAATTACCCTTATTGGTCTTTTAGGCTTTACAATGGCTACCGTTACAGCCCAGGAACAAAGGAAGGCTGTTTCAGCTGCACAAATGCAGCAGATTTATGATGAGGTGAAAACACCCCATAAATATGGCCTTGTGATTGTTCCTAAAGATGATGGACTGAAAATGGACTGCCCTACCGTCTTTCGCAAAGGAAATTCATGGTACATGACCTATTTGATTTATGGTGGTCGTGGTTATGAAACCTGGCTGGCAAAAAGTAAGAATCTACTGAAATGGGAGACTATGGGAAGGATCATGTCATTTTCCGATACGACAAAATGGGATGCTAACCAAAAAGCCGGATATAATGCTTTACAGGATACGAAATGGGGAGGGAGTTATCAGCTGAAAACCTATAAAGACAAGTATTGGATGTCTTATTTTGGTGGAGCATCAACAGGTTATGAGGCTGGTGATCTTTCTATTGGCATAGCTCATACCAAAAAACACCCTTCCATTGTACAGGAATGGGAACGATTGAAACAACCTGTATTAACGGCTAAAGATGACGATGTGAGTTGGTGGGATAACAGGAAATTATTTAAAAGTTCCATCATCAGAGATAAGAAAAAATTGACCGGTCATGAGTTTGTGATGTATTACAATGCCAATGGTGATTCAGCAAAGAACAACTTAAAGACAAGGTGGTTTGAGAGAATTGGAATGGCGGTGTCCGATGACATGACTACCTGGAAAAGATTGGGCACAGAACCAGTCGTACATCATCCTGTAGGCATTACGGGTGATGCTGTGATTCAAAAGATTGGTGATGCCTGGGTGATGTTTTACTTTGGTGCTTTTTGGCAGGATAGAAAAGGAGGATTCAATCGGTTTGCAGCTTCACACGACCTGATCAACTGGACAGACTGGACAGGCGATAACCTTATTGAGCCCTCAGAAAAATACGACGAATTGTATGCACATAAATCTTTTGTATTGAAGCATAAAGGAGTTGTTTACCATTTTTACTGTGGTGTAAACAAAAAAGATCAACGTGGAATTGCGGTGGCTACTTCTAAAGATTTAGGAAAAAGCGAACTTCAATTCATTGCCAAATAATAAGCCTCTAGAAGAAAAAAAATGTCAGAACATATGCTCAAGTTTAAACTATTCCTGCTGTTCATTTTGTTCAGCTTTGGTGCTGAGGCACAAACAAGAACCCGACAAAACTTTAACCAGGATTGGAAGTTCTTTCTTGGCGATATGCAACAAGCTAAGTCTACGAATTTTGATGATGCTGGTTGGCGGAAGTTAAACCTGCCTCATGACTGGAGCATTGAAGGCGCTTTTAGTGAGAAAAATCCTGCTAAACCAGAGGGTGGAGGTTTACCTACAGGCATCGGTTGGTACAGGAAATCATTTTCCATAGCTGCAGATTTCAAAAAGAAAAGCTATTACATTGAGTTCGATGGTGTATATAAAAATAGTGAAGTATGGGTAAACGGCGTATTTATAGGTGCCCGCCCTTTTGGTTACATCTCTTTTTCTTATGAATTGAGCAAATACCTTAAAGCGGGGAAAAATGTAATTGCTGTTAAAGTTGATAATTCTGCACAGCCAGATTCACGATGGTATTCTGGGTCAGGTATATATAGAAACGTTTGGTTGACTTCAACAGCTAAAGTGGCGGTAGATCATTGGGGAACATTTGTTACTACGCCAAAGGTGGATGAGCATTCTGCTGTTGTTGACTTACAAGTTGCCATAAGAAACCAGGGGAGCTTAGGTGCCAAGGTTAATGTGGAGTCTTCCATTTACAATGCAAAAGGTGTGCTTGTTGCCACTGCCAAAAGTAATAACGTTTTATTAAGTGATACACTGAAAAAATTCACGCAGCAAACGCTAGTTAAAAATCCGGAACTATGGTCTACAGCTCATCCTGCTTTATATAAAGTAGTAACTAGAATTTTTAGCAAGAAAGTTCTTCTGGATCAATATGAAACATCACTAGGTATTAGGTATTTTAAGTTTGACGCCTTAACTGGATTTCACCTGAATGGAAAGCCTCTGAAAATTCTTGGGGTTTGTAACCACCATGATCTGGGTGCTTTAGGAGCTGCAGTGAATACAAGAGCGATAGCACGACAGCTGGAGATATTAAAAGCGATGGGCTGTAATGCCATTAGAACTGCGCATAATCCACCTGCACCTGAGTTACTGGAACTTTGCGATCAAATGGGATTTCTTGTCATGGATGAGGCTTTCGACATGTGGAAGAAAAAGAAAAACTCGAAAGATTACCACCTGGAATTTCCAAAATGGCACCAAACGGATCTGGAGAGTATGGTAAAGCGTGATAGGAACCATCCTTCCATCATTTTATGGAGTGTTGGAAATGAAATAAGAGAGCAATTTGACAGTACAGGCGTAGCTATTACCAAAAGCCTGGTGAAGATGGTGAAGGATTTAGATACTTCGCGGTTAGTGATGTCTGCCTTGACAGAAACAGATTCTACAAAGAACTTTATTTTCAAGGCGGGTGTGCTTGATCTTTATGGACTTAATTACAACCACAAATTATATAAAGACTTCCCTGAAAATTATCCAGGTCATCGTTTTTTAGCAACAGAGACAACCTCCGCATTAGCAACAAGAGGTTATTATGACGTAGCGCCGGACAGTATTCGTCGCTGGCCAAGGGATGGTAAAACCAAACTTACTGAAGGGAATGCCGACTGGGCAGTTTCTGCCTATGATAATGTCTCAGCCTATTGGGGTTCTACGCATGAGGAAACCTGGAAAGAAGTAAAAAAGTATCCACATGTGTCAGGGTTATTTGTTTGGACAGGTTTCGATTACCTGGGTGAGCCTACTCCATATCCATGGCCTGCAAGAAGTTCATATTTCGGTATCGTTGACTTAGCAGGTTTCCCAAAAGATACTTATTACATGTATCAAAGTGAATGGACGGATACACCGGTGCTTCATATTTTACCACATTGGACCTGGACAGCAGGGAAAACCGTAGAAGTTTGGGCCTACTACAATCAGGCTGATGAAGTAGAATTATTCCTAAATGGCAAATCTCTGGGTTCCAGAAGTAAAAAAGGAGAGGATTTACATGTGGTATGGCAGGTACCTTACTTACCAGGAACATTAAAGGCGGTATCCCGAAAAGATGGCCGGGTTATATTGACGAAAGAAATTAAAACAGCAGGGAAAGCGGCAAAAATTGAGTTAGTAGCTGACCGTTCAACAATCACTGCAGATGGGAAAGACCTATCTTTCGTAACGGTGAAAATTATGGACATTGATGGAAATCTAGTGCCTGAAGCTGCAAATTTAGTTCAGTTTTCTATTGAGGGTGAAGGATTTATTGCAGGCGTCGACAATGGTTACCAGGCAAGTTTAGAACCATTTAAAGCCAGTTACAGAAAGGCGTATAATGGACTGTGCCTTGCCATTGTGCAGTCTACAGGAAAATCAGGTAACATTAGATTAAAGGCATCTGCTGCAGGTTTGTCCTCAGCCACCATCATACTTAAGGCCAAATAAGAAATAATAACATGACAAGAAATATAAGCTAATGGCTGAACAAATGATTTTAAAAGGTATCACCTGGAACCATAGTCGTGGTTTTACACCGATGGCAGCTACAGCACAGCGATTTTCAGAATTAAATCCTGGTGTAGAAATTAAATGGGAGAAAAGAAGCTTACAGGAATTTGCTGATTTTTCCATTCAGGAACTGGCAGGGAAGTTTGATTTACTGGTGATTGACCATCCATGGGCGGGTTTTGCAGCAAAAACTGAATCAATTATTCCTCTTGACCAATACCTTGATGCCGCTTATTTAAAAGACCAGGAAGAAAATACCGTAGGGGCTTCTTTTAAAAGTTATACTTATAATGGGCATCAGTGGGCTTTGCCCATAGATGCAGCAACACCTGTGGCTTCTTCAAGACCAGATATACTGGCGCAAAAGGGATTAAAACTGCCGGAAACATTTGAAGAACTAATGGCGCTGGCTGATTTAGGCTTAGTTGCCTTTGCCGGAATACCCATCGATGTATTGATGAATTTTTATACCTTTTGCTGTTCCCTGGGCGAAGATCCATGCATGCTGGAGGATGAAATTGTTTCTTCTGAAACTGGCATTCGTGCATTGCAGCTTTTTCGTCAGCTGGCTTCAAAAATAGATGAGCGCAACTTTAGCAGAAACCCCATTCAGGTTTATGAAGCCATGAGCAGTACTGATGATATTGCTTATTGTCCTTTTGCCTACGGCTATTCAAATTATTCGAGAAATGGTTATGCACAGCATCTACTGCATTTTCATGATATGATCACTTTGGATGGAAAGACAAATTTACGGAGCACACTTGGAGGTACCGGTCTTGCCGTTTCCTCTGCATCTTCAAATATCTCAATGGCAGTGAAATACGCTGCCTTTGTGGCTTCGCCAGCTTGTCAACGTAGCCTATATGCTGAAAGTGGTGGCCAGCCTGGGCATTTAAATGCCTGGATGGACAGCGAAGTAAACAGACAAAGTCAACAATATTACCTGAATACTTTACCTGCCTTACAACGTGCTTTTTTAAGACCTCGTTACCATGGTCACATGTTCTTTCAGGACCATGCAGGTGATTTGGTCAGGGACTATTTAATGAATGGCGGAAATGAAACACAGGTATTATCCGCTTTAAATAAATTATATGTCAGCTCTAAAAATTTAAAGGTGTCATGATGAATAAACCATTAGAAGGGCTGCTGGTTTTAGAGTTCTGTCAGTTCCTGGCAGGACCATCGGCAGGCTTAAAGCTTGCCGATTTAGGTGCCAGGGTTATAAAAATTGAGCGTCCACTAAAAGGGGATGCCTGCAGACAGCTGGCTATTAAAAACTTGTTCATTGATGACGATAGTTTATTGTTTCATACCATTAATCGCAATAAAGAATCCTACGCTGCAGATTTAAAAGATCCTGAAGACCTGGAACGTTTAAAGAAGCTGATTAGCAAGGCCGATATCATGACCCATAATTTCAGACCAGGGGTAATGGAGAAGATTGGTCTGGATTATACTGCCGTGCAATCGATTAATCCTAAAATTATCTATGGTGTAGTGACTGGCTATGGCAACAAAGGAACATGGGCAAATAAACCGGGACAGGATTTGTTAGTGCAGTCTTTATCAGGCTTAACTTACCTATCAGGAAGCAGTACTGACGGGCCTGTGCCATTTGGTTTATCAGTATCTGACATCATGTGTGGCCACCACCTTAGCCAGGGCATTCTTGCAGCCTTGATCAAAAGGGCAAAAACAAGGAAAAGTGTTCTTGTAGAGGTGAGCTTACTGGAATCTATATTAGATGTGCAGTTTGAAGTGCTCACTACTTATTTAAATGATGGCGCAAAACTTCCACAACGCAGTGCCGTAAGAGGAAGTGCGCATGCCTATTTAAGTGCCCCTTATGGAATTTATGCAACTGCGGATGGCTTTATTTCACTGGCCATGGGAGACTTGCAACACATCTCTTCGGTTATTGGCTGTGACCTCTCTGCCATCTATGGAGAGGCAAATGATGCCTTTGAAAATAGGGATGAAATATTAATACAATTGTCGGCAACCTTAAAAAATGAAGTTAGCCAGCATTGGCTGAAAATACTCGATGCCAAAGGAATTTGGTGTGCTGAAGTATTAAATTACAAAGAAGCAACCAGGCTGGCCGCTTTTAAAGAATTACAGATTCAACAAACGTTGGATTTAGGTGGAGGGAAATCTATTCAGACCACCAGATGTCCTGTGCAGCTGGATGGTTATAAATTATACAGTAACAAGGCAGCTCCAAAATTAGGGGTTGACAATCAAACTATTAACAAGGAATTTGCCCTTTAATCTAGCTATGAAACCACTTGAAGACTATTTAGTCATAGATTTTAGCCAGTTTTTATCTGGTCCTTCGGCCAGTTTGCGCTTTGCAGATATGGGAGCAAGGGTCATTAAAATTGAACGTACCGGAACTGG
>NZ_JAZQPU010000429.1:0-7883 GCF_045628745.1 Pedobacter sp. | reverse complement strand
TGGGATTTAAGTATGGTGGATCCTGATAACAGGAGGGCGGTAGATTATACCCTCAGGGAGCAATACCTCCAGGAGATCATGCAGGATGAAAACAACCTTTCCGCTTTATGGCAGCAAAGTGAAAACGGCAAAATTAAAATGTTGCTGCTGCAACGAATGCTGCAGCTGAGAAAACAATATCCCTTGCTTTTTGCTGAAGGTTTGTATATCCCGCTTACCGTTACCGGTAAACATGCTGCACGTTTGCTTGCCTTCGCACGTCATTATAAAAATGACTGGCTCGTGGTGGTGGTGCCGGTAAAGGTGGCCATCATGACCGAAGGGGATCCTGAACAGCTTCAACCGCAGCTGTGGGAAGATACCCGTGTGGTCTTACCGGCACACCTTCCCATACAATTTAAGGAACAGTTAACGGGCATTAAAGGCACTGCAAATACAGCCTTGAAGGTCAGCGAAATTTTTAGCGTCATCCCTATGGCGGTTTTGCATTTTCACCAGGAAACACCGCAAAGGGCAGCAGGTATCCTGATGCCTGTATTTTCTTTGCCTTCTGTTTATGGTATCGGCGACTTTGGCGCTGAGGCTAAATGTTTTATTGACTTTTTAGCCGCTGCCGGACAAAGGTTTTGGCAGGTGCTGCCCCTCAATCCTGTAAACGCTTCCCAGGCTTATTCACCTTATAGTTCCCAGTCGGTGATGGCGGGTAATATCCTATTCCTCAGTCCTGAATTGCTGCTTCAACAAGGCTTGCTTGACGAGGCTGACCTCAATGGGCAGCAGCTGAAACGCAGCACCGCAGTGAACTATAAAAAAGTAACAGCCCATAAAAGCCAGTTATTGGCAAAAGCTTACCAGCAGTTTAAAGATAAAGGCCAGGCCTTAGGCTTGCAGCAAAAGTTTGCTGCATTCTGCGAAAAGGAACACTACTGGCTTGATGATTATGCCTTGTTCGAGGTGCTGAAGAAACTTCATGACAACCAACCCTGGTATGAATGGCCGGCAGCCTTGAAAAACAGGGACAAAGCCGCCATGGATAGCCTTAGCATTATACAGCAAAACTTGATTGATGAAATCAAATGGCAGCAATTTATTGTGCAGCAGCAATGGAGCCAGCTGAAAAAATATGCCAATACAATGAACATTAAGCTCATTGGCGACCTTCCTTTTTATGCATCCAGAGATTCTGCTGATGTTTGGGCCAACCCTGGTCTTTTTAGCCTTGATGAGCAGGGCAACGTCATGGGCATGGCAGGGGTGCCACCAGATTACTTCAACGAAAATGGACAGCTCTGGGGCATGCCTGTTTATAGATGGGAGGCCATGGCAAAGGCAGATTACCAATGGTGGGTAGCGCGAATCCGCAGAAATATGGACCTGTACGACCTGATCAGGCTGGATCACTTCCGTGCTTTCGCTGCCTATTGGGAGGTGCCTGCAGGCAGTGAACATGCCAAAACCGGCGGCTGGAAAGCTGGTCCTGGCATTGCCTTTTTTGAAGCCTTGAACAAACATTTCAACGATTTACCCTTCCTGGCAGAAGACCTTGGTGAAATTGATGATGCCGTGTTTCAGCTTCGTGATCAATTAAAATTGCCTGGCATGAAAGTGTTGCAGTTTGCTGTAGGTAATAACGCAGCAGCTTCTATCCATGCTCCGCATCAGTTTTCTTCGCCAGAGGCCGTGGTTTACACCGGCACCCACGATAACAATACCATCAAGGGCTGGTATAAAAACGACATCAGCAAAGCCGATAAAAAACGCCTCAGTGCTTATGTAGGGCATCAGGTAAACAAGAAAAATATCCACCAGGTGATGATCAGTTTAGCTTATGCTTCCATTGCGAAAATAGCCGTCATCCCCATGCAGGATATTTTAGGTAAAGGGGAAAAGGCAAGGATAAATACCCCGGCCTCTACAGATAAAAACTGGCTATGGCGTTTAAATCCGCATGGTTTGTATTTTACAGCAAAACTGCAGCAGCAACTGAAATTTCTTGTTGATTTATATGGAAGGTAAGTGCGGCTTATTTCTATATTTAGAAAATCATTTATGGCTTAAGCTTTAACGACATGAAATCGAAATTTATCTTATTGATGCTCTGCTGTGCAGGTTTTTATGCTGCGGCACAAGCACCTGCCGCCAAAAAAACTTCCGGCAACCCTATATTTCCGGGCTGGTATGCTGATCCTGAAGGCATCGTGTTTGGTGATACCTATTGGATTTATCCTACCTTTTCAGCGAAATATGAAGAGCAGTTATTTATTGATGCCTTCTCTTCCAAAGACCTGGTCAACTGGGAGAAACACCCTAAAGTAGCCAGCACTGCTGACTTTAAATGGGCTAAAAAGGCAATGTGGGCACCATCTATCATCAAGAAGGATAAAAAATATTACCTGTTTTTTGCTGCCAACGACATCCAGAGCGATCAGGAATATGGCGGTATAGGCGTTGGCGTAGCTAAAAAGCCCGGGGGGCCTTTTAAAGATCACCTGGGCAAACCCTTAGTCGATAAATTCTACCATGGTGCACAGCCTATAGATCAGTATGTTTTTAAGGATAAAGACGGTGAGCATTACCTTATTTATGGAGGCTGGGGACATTGCAATATAGCCAGGCTCAATAAAGACTTTACGGGTTTTGTGCCGGGTGCGGATGGGGAGGTTTTTAAGTCCATTACGCCCGAAGGCTATACCGAAGGACCCTTCATGTTTATCCGCAATGGCAAGTATTATTTCATGTGGTCTGAAGGGGGATGGACAGGTCCTAATTACGCTGTTGCCTATGCCATTGCTGATTCGCCAATGGGGCCCTTTAAAAGAATTGATACCATCTTAAAATCAGATCCCGCAGTAGCAAGGGGTGCCGGGCATCATTCGGTTATTAAACACCCCACTAAGGATGAATATTATATCGTTTACCACAGGCGTCCTTTAGGAGAAACAAATGGCAACCACCGCGTTACCTGCATTGATAAAATGGAATTTGATGAAAATGGCTACATCAAACCTGTGAAGTTAACTTTTGAGGGTGTCGCCGCTAATCCTATTAAATAAGCTTTTTATGGCGCTAAAAAAATGAGCACGGTCACGAAAAACAGCAGTTTTATCCACATTTAAATTAATAAATATTTATTTGTTTTTTTTTAAAACATTCGTTCATTTTAAACTGTTAATCCTGCAAAAAAACCTGCTTATGATCATAGAAGAAAAAAAAGCTAAAACAGTAAAGAGAACAAGTACATCACCGTCCGAATTAGCTGCTAAAGAAACGCTTCGTTCGGTAACTATAGAAGAAAATAAAAAGTCTGCCACGTTACGTAAAGCGGAGCGACCAAATTATCGGTACAGGTTATTGTAACTTGTAATTAAAGCTGACTTGATCAGTTCGGACCCAGGGCCCGAACTGATCTAAGATTAGCACCTTTGTTAATTTATAAAAATGCTATCTTGTATCCATAAATCTCAATTATGGAATATGTTGTCGGAATAGACATAGGTACAGGTAGTGTTAAAGCAGTTGCCGTTACGGCAGCGGGCAAATCTTTCGAAGTCGCCCAACACCATTATTCCTTCAAATCTCCACATCCCGGTTATCACGAACAAAATCCCGAAGACATCTGGGCTGCTTTTGTGATCAGCTTACAGCATTTACTGCAAAAAATTTCTGATACCCCGGTTGCCATCGCCCTCAGCAGCGCGATGCACAGCCTGATTGCCGTAGATATGAACGGCAAAGCACTGGCACCCATGATGACCTGGGCAGATAACCGTGCTTCTGCCATTGCCACCGCTTTATGCAACAGGGAGGAGGGCCTTGCGGTGTACACAGCCACAGGCACACCCCTGCACCCCATGTCGCCTTTGTGCAAAATTATGTGGCTAAGGGAAAATAACCCAGAGCTCTTTAACCGCGTTCATCGCTTCATCTCCATCAAGGAATACATCTGGCATAAGCTTTTTAAGGAATTCCAGATCGACCATTCCATTGCCTCCTGCACAGGTATGTTTGATATAGCAAACTTAACCTGGCATGCACCGGCACTGGCCATGGCAGGCATTACCCCAGAGCAGCTTTCTACACCTGTAAAGACCCGTTATTGTCGTAAATTTAAGGGCAACAGTGCCATAGATTTCATTGCCAAAGGCACACCATTCTATATAGGTGCCAGTGACGGCTGTTTGGCCAACCTGGGCAGCATGGCCTATCAACCAGGCTTAGCGGTAATGACCATCGGCACCAGCGGTGCCGTGCGGATGGCAAGTCCTAAACCCTTGCCTAATGTAAAAGCCATGACCTTTAGCTATATCCTTGATGAGGAGACGTTTATTTGTGGCGGCCCTATCAATAACGGGGGACTAACATTGCAATGGTGGCTAAAAAATATGAACGAGCAAATGACCACAGATGATACCTATAAAAAGTTCTTCCAGTCGGTTAAGGAGGTGCCTGCAGGCAGTGCTGGCTTGTTATTTCTACCTTACCTCACCGGTGAGCGTGCCCCCATTTGGGATAGCGAAAGCAGTGGCGCCTTTTTTGGGGTAAAGCTGCAGCATGAACGCCGTCATTTTTCAAGAGCCGTGGTAGAAGGCATTTGTTTTGCCATGAAATCGGTGCTGGAAGCAATGGAAGAAAATGCGAGCGAGATTACACACATCCATATCAGTGGTGGGTTTTTAAAATCCAAGGTATGGGTACAGATGTTAGCTGATGTAACGGGCAAAAACCTGGTGGTTGTACAAACGGAAGATGCCTCAGCGGTAGGTGCTGCATTTTTGGCCATGAAGGTTGCAGGCTTGCTGCAAAAATACCCTACTGCCAACTATCAGCAGCTCAAAGTGGTGACGGCAAACACAGCAAATGCGACCATCTATAGATCGAATTTCAGCATCTTTAAAAAGCTCTATGGCGCTTTGAAAGAGAGCATGCACACGCTTTACGAACTCAATTCATAGCTTATGTCATTACTGATTGTACTCCTGGGCATCATTATACTCTTTATTTTGATTTTGAAAAAATGGAGTCCTATGATTGCACTGTTGGTGGTGTCCATGCTAACAGGCTTGCTCCTGGGTATGCCTGTTGCCAAAGTAACAGCCTCGGTCACAAATGGAATTGGGAGTACGCTGGGTGGCATGGTGATGGTATTGGCTTTAGGGGCCATGATGGGCAAAATGATTGAAGACAGTGGCGCAGCACGAAAGATCGTTGCCGTCCTGATGCAGACCTTTGGCTTAAAAAATATCCAGTGGGCCGTGTTGCTCACCGGTTTGCTGGTGGGTATTCCGCTGTTTTACAATGCCGGTTTTGTGGTGCTCATTCCATTGGTGTTTGCCATTGCCGCAGCCACAGGGCTCCCTAAATTATACATTGGCATTCCCATGGCAACGGCCTTATCTGTTACACATGGCTTTTTGCCGCCACACCCCGGTCCGGTAGCCTTATCGGTGCTTTTTCATGCCAATATCGGTAAAATCCTCCTTTACGGTCTTTGTTTGTCAGTGCCTATTGCCATCATTGCCGGCATCTTTTTCCCGCGCCTGATCATCAAAAAAAACAGCATTCAACTTAAGGAGAATTTAGACTTTGGCACTGAAGAAGCCTTGCCTTCGGCATCGAAAAGCTTCTTTGTGGCTTTGCTGCCCGTGGTGGTCATTGCCGCGGGCACCATAGGCCTGGCATTGAGCGCTGGGCCCCCTTTCGAAACTTTTTTTACCTTCATCTCTGACCCTACAGTGGCCTTGCTAATTGCTGTCATCCTGACCATTTTAATCCAGGATGTTCCCCTGCAAAAAGCCATGGATTCCTGCACTGAAGGGGTGAAGAGCATTGCCATGATCATCCTGATTATTGCTGCCGGTGGGGCCTTTAAACAGATCCTGATCGACAGTGGTGTGGGAGCTACCGTAGCTGCCATGGCCGCCCCCATAAAGCTGTCCCCCTTATTTTTAGCCTGGCTGCTCACGGCGGTGTTAAGAGTTACTTTAGGCTCTGCCACGGTTGCCGCCTTAACGGCATCGGGCATGGTCATCCCTTTAATTGTACCGGGTGTATCGGCAGAATTAATGGTGCTCTCTGTGGGTGCCGGCAGTTTAATGTTTTCTCATGTTAACGATACAGGCTTCTGGATGTTCAAAGAGTATTTCAGCCTCACCTTAAAGCAGACTTTTTTAACCTGGACAGCTATGGAAAGCCTGGTTTCTATTTTAGGCTTACTCGGCGTGATGCTGCTGAGTCTGTTGATTTAATATTTTGTGAATGAGTATTTTAGTTGAATTTTTAAAAACGGAAAATCAGCATCTTTTGTTAGCTTTATAGAGGTTCAACTAAATAAACTGTTTATGGATTCTCGCCGCGATTTTCTGCACAAATTTGTGCTATCTACCATCACTTTGCCCATGCTGCCCCTGGTGGCGCTGGCAAAACCCATCATGGAAGAGATAGCAGGTCACAAAGGGCCTATCCTCAGGGTAGCCATTATGGGTTTAGGGGGTTATGGCACCCGCGTTGCCGATGCCATGCAATCGTGCAAAAATGCTAAGGTGGTGGGTGTAATCAGTGGCACACCTGCAAAGATTAAAGCCTGGCAGGCCAAATACAACATCCCTGAAAAAAATTGCTATAACTATGAAAATTACCACACCATCAAGGATAACCCTGATATAGATGCTGTATATGTCATTACGCCAAATGCCCTGCACCACGACCATGTTTTGGGTGCCGCTAAAGCAGGCAAGCAGGTCATCTGTGAAAAACCAATGGCTTTAAATGCCAAACAGGGACAGGAAATGATTGATGCCTGTCGACAGGCCAATGTAAAGCTGTTGGTGGGCTACCGCATGCACTTTGAGCCTAAAACGCTCGAAGTAATCCGCATGCGCAACAATGGCGACTTTGGCAAGATCAGGTTTTTTCAGGGCCTTACGGGGTTCAAAGCTGGCGATAACAACCAATGGCGCCTTAGCAAAGAACTTGCCGGCGGGGGTGCCTTAATGGATATCGGCATTTATGCCATCAATGGTGCCCGCTACATGGTAGGTGAAGAACCGATATGGGTAACGGCACAGGAAACAAAAACGGACCCTGTAAAGTTTAAAACTGATGTTGATGAAACCATTCAGTTTCAGCTGGGCTTCCCCAGTGGTGCCGTAGCCTCTTGTTTGTCAACCTATAACATGAATAACCTTGACCGTTTTTTCCTTAACGGCGATAAAGGTTTTGCTGAAATGCTGCCTTCTACAGGCTATGGTCCAATTATGGGCCGTACGCATTTGGGCGAGCTTAACCAACCTATTGTTACCCACCAAACTGTACAAATGGATGAAATGGCTGCTATTCTTTTAGAAGGCAAAAAGCCCATAGTGCCTGTTGATGGGGAAGAGGCTTTAAAAGACCTGCAAATTATTGATGCCATTTATAAAGCATGCAAGTCTGGCGAGAAGGTACGACTAGGTGAAGCCGTAACCACGGCTTAGTGACGGCTTATAGACACGTTGTAATGTTAGCGCCTCCAATCCACCATGAGTCCAAGGTGGGTCCACCCTTTGTTCGGCATAACGTGGACTGACCGTGGGCTCATGGTGGACTCACCGTGGACTCACTCCAACCCGGCACTAGAACAGCACACAATAAACCTTAACGAAAAATGGAGTCACTCATTTTTAAATGAACGACTCCATGTCAGTATTGAAAAGCTTTGATTTAAGGGATGCAGTGTACCTAGTGTATACCCTTCAGGTAGTTGAGCAGGTTATAAGTAAGTCCACAATAACCAAAAAACAATGATGGAAACAATAATAGCTATCCAATAGGATAGTCTAGAACTTGAAATATCACTTCTGTACTTATATTTTCTTTTAAAATCTCCAGGTCCCATATGTCCTCCT
>NZ_JAZQPU010000428.1:0-1603 GCF_045628745.1 Pedobacter sp. | reverse complement strand
GTGCGGTGGCAAAAGATGACTGACCATAATGGCAATGAGAGTCCTTCATCAGTGGGTGCCATGCTGATCTGGCAACAGCCACACCTGATCACTTTTGCAGAATTGTTATATCGCGCTCACCCTGTTAAAGATACACTGGAGAAATATAAAGACCTGGTATTTGCTACGGCAGATTTTATGGCCTCCTTTGCGCAATACAATAAACAAACAAAAAAATATGTGCTCGGCCCGGGATTAATTCCAGCACAGGAGCGCTTTAAGGCCTTAGAAACTTTTAACCCTACCTATGAGCTTGCTTACTGGGAATGGGCATTACATACTGCACAGGAATGGCGCAGCCGACTGAATATGGCACCTGAAAAGAAATGGGCAGATGTCATTGCTAATCTTTCGCCATTGCCTAAACAAGATGGCGTATACCTGGCTGCGGAAAGTGCAACCGATTCATATACCAATCCTGAATATAAAACAGATCACCCTTCTGTACTGGCTACTTACGGGATGTTACCTCAAACCAGTTTGCTGGATAAAGCGGTGATGAAGAAAACTTTTGGATTGGTATGGGATACCTGGACATGGAGCGATACCTGGGGTTGGGATTTTCCAATGACGGCAATGGCTGCTGCCAGATTAGGTATGCCTGAAAAAGCAGTAGATGCCTTGATGATGAATATCCAGACGAACACTTACCTGCCAACCGGTCACAATTACCAGGATGAACGGTTGCGGATTTATCTGCCGGGCAATGGTGGATTACTGACTGCAGTGGCTATGATGTGTGCAGGATGGGATGGAAATACCATAGAAACCCCGGGTTTTCCTAAAAACGGGAAGTGGAAAGTAAAATGGGAAGGTTTAGAGAAAATGATGTAAAGATCATTAATTAATAAGGTTATAATTTTAATTGTAAGACGATGAAACTGATTAATTCTTTTAAACACATTTGCATTGATGAATGCTCTGCTACGCCAAAATATATTCAGTTAACCAATCATATCATTTCAGCGATAGAAGCTGGCTCCTTTCAAAAAAATGATATTCTACCCTCCATCTGCGACATCAGCCGAGCATTAGAGATCTCCAGAGATACAGCAGAAAAAGCCTACAAGAACCTGAAAATGGCAGGGGTATTAAAATCGGTGCCCGGTAAAGGCTTCTACATCAGTAATAGTGAATGTAGGCAGACACTCAAAGTTTGCCTGCTTTTCAATAAATTTAGCCCGTATAAAAAGATCGTTTATGATGGTTTTGTTGATACCCTGGGTAGTGATGTGCCGACAGACTTGTTTATTTATCATAATGATTTTTCTACTTTTGAGACTTTCATCAAGGATAAACTGGAACTGTATTCTCATTTTGTCATCCTTCCTCACTTTTTAGAGGGCAGTGAAAGGGCATGTGAGCTCATCAATTCAATCCCAAGCCATAAACTCGTTATCCTGGGAAATAAGCTTCCCGGAATTAACAAGGATTGCGCTATGGTGTACGAGGATTTTGAAGATAATATTTTCAAATCTTTGGAAATGGCAATGGAGGAACTTCACAAATATCATACGCTGAAACTTATTTTTCCAACTAAAAGTTATTACCCACGGGAAATCAT
>NZ_JAZQPU010000427.1:0-3085 GCF_045628745.1 Pedobacter sp. | reverse complement strand
TCCTGCATTAACTGGCGTAACTGTTACAGCTAAAATCGTGTCTCATTTAAAAGGTGATAAAGTTATCGTTTTCAAAAAGAAACGTAGAAAAGGTTACAAAAAGAAAAACGGACACCGTCAGTATTTCACTAAAATCCAGATTTCTGGTATCACTTTATAATTATTTGTTAAACAAAACTTACCATTTTTAATTCGGTAGTTTATAAAATATAAATCATGGCACATAAAAAAGAAGCCGGTAGTTCCAGAAACGGACGTGAATCGCATAGCAAGCGTTTAGGTATTAAAATCTTCGGTGGTCAATTCGCTATCGCAGGTAACATTTTAGTACGCCAACGTGGTACAAAACATCATCCTGATAAAGGTGTAGGTATTGGTAAAGACCATACTTTATTCGCTTTAGTTGATGGTACGGTAATCTTCAAAAAGAAACAAGATAATAAATCTTATGTTTCTATCTTACCAGCACCTGTTGTTGATGCTGTAGAAGCTGTTGAAGCTGAAGCTGCTGTTGCAGAATAAGTAATTCTAAAACATATAAAAAAGCTGTGTCATTGATAAAATGATACAGCTTTTTTTTTGTGCCCAAAAAAAAGACATCATAAAAATGTAGCCCTCGCGCTGATACTGGTATGTAGATTGCTTTAGAAAAATTCTGAACATTCAGCTACACAACCTATGAACAGCAACGCAAATCAACCTTCAAAGAAGACACAGCTTTACAAATACCAGGAAAACGACATCAATAAGTTATTTGCGAAGATGGAGGACAATCCTAAAAATCATAGGTTACTCTACCAGTTGCCTACCGGTGGAGGGAAAACAGTGATCTTCTCTGAGATCACCAGCAGGTATATCAAAAAGTACAACCAAAAAGTCATTGTGCTTACCCATCGCATAGAACTTTGCAAACAAACCTCAGCAACTTTAAAAAGCTTCGGAATTCATCATAAGGTAATTGACAGTTCGGTAAAAAAACTAGTGCGTAAAGAGGTTTACAGCTGCTACGTGGCAATGGTGGAAACGCTGAAGAACCGGATCAAAGATGGATTCCTGAATCCAGAACAAATAGGACTGGTCATCATTGATGAGGCTCATCATAATTCCTTTCATAAACTGCTTAGCAAATTCAGCAATGCCACCATTATAGGCGTTACAGCAACGCCATTTAGCTCAGACATCAATTTACCTATGCGCAAGCATTACGATGAGCTGGTGATCGGGGAAAACATTGTTTCCCTCATTGATCAGGGATTCCTAGCTAAACCTAAGTCATATCGTTATGATGTAGAATTGAATACATTGCAAACTGGCATCCATGGTGATTTTACAGTGAGCACATCAGATGAGCTTTACAGTTCTCCAGCAATGCTTGATTTGCTCGTCCATGCTTACCGCACACATGCCAAAAACAAAAAGACGCTAATTTTTAATAATGGAATTTTTACTTCAAGGAAGGTCTGCCAAATATTTAATGACCTGGGCTATCCGGCAAAACATCTTGATAATAAAACACCACCTGCAGAGCGGGCGGAGATATTGAAATGGTTAAAGAAAACCAAAGGAGCTATATTGAGTTCAGTATCAATATTAACAACGGGTTTTGATGAACCTACAGTTCAGGCTGTCATATTGAACAGGGCCACTACATCGCTCACACTTTACCACCAGATGATTGGCCGAGGGTCCAGAAGATTGCCACAAAAAAAGACCTTTTCCATTATTGATTTAGGGAATAACATGGATCGTTTTGGGGAGTGGAATGCCCCAGTAGATTGGCAATATGTTTTTGAAAATCCTGAACAGTATTATGAAAATAAGAACACACAGACGGATTATGAGTCTCATCAAATGCCTTCGGCATTGCGCAGCATGTTTCCCAATAGCCTCGAGATTTCATTTGATGTACAGGCCGCTCACCAGGAGGCCATTGATAAGCAGTTGAAGCCTAAGGTAGTCATCCGTGATTCTATCCGTCAGCATGCTTTAATGTGCGTTGATAACAGCGACAATATTACGGCTGCTTTAGCGCTGGCGCAGGAGCTTGATAAAGAAATAGATTGGAGGGTAAAACAATATGCCAAATGCCTGGGTAACGTCACCAAAAATTACACCGAGTGGTTAAGGAGCGATTATAAGAACAAGCTAAAAATACTCATTCAGAAAATTATGCAGCGTAGGGCCTTGTTGCAGCCTGCTGTTTAAATAGGTTTCCCTGTTGCTCCATAGTAACAGGGAAACCTGATGTTTAACTTTCTCTGTGCATCAAAGCATTCGCCAGGCCTGTTAAGACCTGCTTTTGCGAAGATGGCAACTGTATATGATCAAGTGCTAAAAAAGCCTTGTCAAGATATTGTCTCATCTGTTCTGATGCCAATTCTTTTACCTTGTATTCATCATACATTGCGGTAATCTGATCAATTTTAACAGGCAGGGTGGTGTTTAAGGCATGTTCTGCCAATGCGGCAAGGTCTTCCTTACCAGCCAACTCCTGAAGCTTCAATAAAAGATAGGTCTTTTTGTTTGCAATAATATCACCGCCAATTTGTTTTCCAAATTTCTCGGGATCACCATAAACATCAAGGATATCATCCTGAAGCTGGAAAGCTATGCCCAGATTTTCACCAAATTCATAGATCAATTGCGCTTCTTCAGGTGTTGCACCACCGATAATGGCACCAATTTTCATAGCACCACCCACTAAAACAGCTGTCTTTAGGCGGATCATGTCGATGTATTCCTCAATACTCACGTCATGACGGTTTTCATATTCCATGTCTAGTTGCTGTCCTTCACACACGCCTTGTGCTGTTGCATTGAAAGTATCCAGAACAGGCTTGAGTACTTCCACTTTAACCTTTGTAAGTTGTTTGTTAGATTCAACCATCATCACATCGCCACTCAGGATGGCATTGTTGGTGCCCCATTTTTCATGAACAGTCTGCTGACCTCTTCTTAAAGGCGCATTGTCCATGATGTCATCATGGATGAGGGTAAAATTATGGAAGGTTTCAATGGCAAGTGCAGCCGGCATGGCTTCTTCAATATCACCATTAAACAAGTCGGCAGCAAGTAATACCAATGC
>NZ_JAZQPU010000426.1:0-1542 GCF_045628745.1 Pedobacter sp. | reverse complement strand
ACCTCCAGTTATATATATTAAAAGCATCCCGCTGGTCGGGATGCTTTTTTTTTGCTATTTTATCGGCAAATAAAAAATGATGAAATTCCTCCTCCCTTTTATATTTTCCCTGCTGCTTGTTCATACCACGCAGGCGCAATTCCCAGATTTAATTCCTCAGCCCGTAAACATTACACAAGGTTTACCTGAACAGCAGTTTACGCTCAACAGCAATACCGTAATTTTAACGAGTGATACTGCCCTTCAAAAATCATCGGCCTATTTAAACGATGTGCTGCAGCAGTACTACCATCTTGCGCTAAACACGGCTAGCTATCCTGCACATGAACAGCAGCAAAATGTCATTTCACTCATCCGCACAGCCGGTGTTGCACCCAATTTACATCAGTACAATTTAGTCGTCAACAAAAATCGCGTAACCATTACCGCATCGACAGATGAAGGAATATTTTACGGCATGCAAACCTTACTGCAACTGTTGCCCACAGCTACAGACACAAATACCGATAGCCTTAACATTACCCTGCCTGCAGTAGATATCATGGACTACCCCCGGTTTGACTACCGTGGCATGCACCTCGATGTGAGTCGTCATTTCTTTGATGTCGCTTTTGTTAAAAGGTATATCGATTACCTGGCCATGCATAAGATGAATTATTTTCATTGGCACCTCACCGACGATCATGGCTGGCGCATAGAGATCAAGAAACACCCTAAACTCACCGAAGTGGGTGCATGGCGAAACGGTTCCATCATAGGATTGTATCCCGGCAAAGGAAACGACAATATCAGGCATGGTGGTTTCTATACACAGGAGCAAATTAAAGAAGTGATCCAGTATGCGGCTGACCGCTACATTACCATTATCCCTGAAATTGAAATGCCCGGACATAACCTGGCGGTTTTAGCTACCTACCCCCATTTAAGCACAACGCCTAAACAGCCTAAAAAAGTAGCAGAAACCTGGGGCATTTTCAATAAGTTCAACAACGTATTAGTGCCTTCAGAACAGACCTTTACCTTTTTAGAAGAGGTGCTCACCGAAGTCATGGCGCTGTTTCCTTCTCCTTATATCCATATTGGTGGTGATGAATGTGCCAAAATTTGGTGGAAACAAAGTACTTTTACGCAAAATCTGATCAAAGAAAAGGGCCTGAAAGATGAAAATGGCGTGCAAAGTTATTTTATACATAGAATAGAAAAGTTTGTGAACAGTAAAGGCAAAACCATTATTGGATGGGATGAGATATTAGACGGTGGACTAGCACCCAATGCCATTGTGATGAGTTGGCGCGGTGAAAAAGGTGGCATCGCCGCGGCTAAACAAAAACACAAAGTCATCATGACACCAGAGAACATCATGTACTTTAACCACAGTCAGTTTATGAAAGACGATTCACTGACAGCCAATAAATATACACCCCTGGACGTGGTCTATCAATATGAACCAATAGCCCCAGAACTCAGTGCGGCAGATGCCAAATACATTTGGGGTGCCCAAGGTAACCTCTGGACAGAATACATTACCAATCCCGCCAAGGT
>NZ_JAZQPU010000425.1:0-2556 GCF_045628745.1 Pedobacter sp. | reverse complement strand
ATGTTGGTTGGTGATTTAAATGATTTGCAAGAAAATGAAGATATTGAATTTGTAATTGGTGTAGGTGTTGCAAGTCAATATTCTGAGAATGGGTATATAGGGATTTCAAATAATGATATTTTTGAGGATATTATCTTGGATAACAAAGGATGGGACAGTGGTAAAGTCATAAATGATGTTATACCAAAATTATTTAAAGGAAATATCTATCTTCCTCTTTATAAGTATTTACGGCAGAATGGTGACTTGGATGATAGAGGCAAGTTATTTAGTTCTGATCATTACAATGAAAAGCTTACGGAGGCCGTAAGTAATAATAATATTAGAATATATTATCCAAAAGGTAAAACATATTTGAATAAAAAAGACGAAATAAAAACCAATGTACCATCTTTTAATAAACTTGTAAGTTCTTATAATTTCAAGCATGTCTTACTTTATATTCCATTTTTGGAGCATAGCAACCTTAATCTTGATGATTTTAAAAACTTTCTAAAATCAAACTTCAACTTAGAAAATTTAAAAATATCAGATTACAGAAAGATGATTTGTTACTACGACTATTTAAAACATGGTCTCCAAATAGACTTAATACCAGAGCCCGATACCCAATAAATAATTCATCTTTAAATAACTCAATCAATAGGATAGATTATGAATCAATACCATTAAAGTATACGTTATGAAATTTACCATGACGTTTAGAGCCGGTTAAATTAATTTAATAGGCAATCTAAGGTTTCGAATTTAATTAATTTTGTTATCAACTCATTTCTATATATTTAAACATAGCATTTGTAGCAAAGACGTAAAAAATAATAGTTAACGATCAGTTAGTACCAATTCCAAGACCTCCAATTGGATCAGAATGGTGGAATTCTGAATTGCTCGTCCGATATAAAATGGTTAAAAATATACCTTTTGGATTCTTTGATGCTCATACCGAAATAAACATAGAGGAAATGTTTCCTTTAGACTATTTTGAACACCAGAAATTTAACGATCTATAATAATCAACAAATAACAGTTCGAGATTATTTTTAATAAAAGGATACATGCAGGTAAGGCAAATGACGCAACACTACAGTTGGCATGAAGCACACCATGTAAGAAATCATTTACCGCCAAATCATCTGTCCACCTGACGTTTCAATCTTATCTTTACCTTTCACGAAAACGGGGTATCCGCCCTACTAAGTGCATCTTGATTAGATGATTTGCTGGGTTTAGCTTTGCCGGCATGAATAATTTAGAAGAAAAGCGCAGGGCCATGGTAGCCATGATCGAAGATTGGCGATCCAGTGGCAAATCAAAGAAACAATATTGTTTAGAGAAGGGCATCAATGAGGCGAAGTTTTATTACTGGTATTCGCGTAGCAAGGAAACAGAAAGTACTCCCGGGGTATTTATCCCCATAGAGAAGCGTTCAGGTACCAGGGAGATAGAAGTATTTTATCCAAACGGGGTCAAGCTGAAAGTTAATGGCGATCTGTTGCTTTTATCTCAATTGATCCGTCTGTACTGATATGTTCTCGCTGGGATCTTCGCACCGTTTCTATCTTTATTCGGGGCATTGTGATATGCGCAAGAGTTTTGACGGGCTTTGTGGACTAGTCAGCTCTGTGATGCAGCGCATTCCCACCAGCGGCGAAGTGTTCGTCTTTTTGAACCGAAGTGGTACGCACATCAAACTGCTGCACTGGGAAAACGGCGGCTTTGTACTCTACTACAAACGGCTGGAACAGGGAACTTTCCTTGCTCCAAAAGGCAGGGAAAATGAAATGTCATGGAGTGATCTGGTATTGATGGTTGAAGGCATCCATGTGGTAAAGAGTATTCGAAAAAAACGCTTTTCATTAGTGTAAAAACAAGCTTTATACTTGTTTAAATGATGGTAAACCCGTATTTTTCGGGTATGGAAACGGCACTGGAAAATCTATCAAGAGAGGATCTTTTAAAGGTCATTTCCAGCCGTGATGAAAAGATAGAATCCCTTTCCCAGGAGCGAGACTACCTGAAAACTCAGGTTGAAATGTTCAGGCGCATGCAGTTCGGTCAAAGGCGGGAACGCTTTGAAGCTGACCCAAATCAAACGATGTTACCTTTTGAGGCTGATGTTATAGCTGTAGAGCAGCAAAAGGAAGAAACCAAAGAAAAGATTGAGTACGTACGCAAACGCCCAAACCATCATGGACGTGCAAAGCTGCCCGGGCACCTACCTGTAGAAGAAATCGAAATACATCCTGAAGGCGACTTGTCTGATATGGTTTGTATCGGCAAGGAAGTTACTGAAGAACTGGAATGCGAGCCTGCACGGTTCTTTATCAAAAGATACATCCGCTATAAATATGCTGCTAAAAACGGTGAAGGCGTAAAGATCGGCGAGCTTCCTGAGCGCGTGATCGATAAGGGTATTCCCGGAGCCGGTCTGTTAGCCTCCATATTGGTCTATAAGTATGCAGACCACCTCCCATTGTACCGCCAAAAACAACGCTTTGCAAGGGAAAACATCCAGATCGCTTCATCAACCATTGATGGTTGGACAAAAGAAGCACT
>NZ_JAZQPU010000424.1:0-16852 GCF_045628745.1 Pedobacter sp. | reverse complement strand
GGTATGGGATGCTTCATATTCACTCCACCGAAAATAAAATTAGCGGCACAGATATTGCATTTGTTGGCATATATAAACAAATCTACTTATGAATGTAAAACGTACTTTCGGGACTATTTTAACTGTGTTAGGAATTATCGGACTAATCTGGGGCGGAATTGGTTTTGTAAACCATAGTATTCAAACTCGCGAACTGGTTGTTGTGGCCATCATTGGCATCTTGTTCTTCGTATCGGGAATTGGACTAGTAAGAAACACAAAAGACGAAGCTTAGTTGTCAACAGGCTTTTTCATTAATGTTATGAAGCTTATAACATCAGGAATTAACTGAAGAGGGAAATGGTAATTTTCCTGGTAACAGAAAATTTAAGGCACAAAAAAACCTCCTAAAATCTTTAGGAGGTTTATATAAAAAGTATTTTTTACTCTTCTATTAAGTTCTTGCTAACTGCATCCAGAATACGGCCGCCTTTATAAAAATATCTGGAATAGTAAGGTTCGTTTAAATTGCTGATCACCACACCGCGAGAAGAAGAAGCATGTGCAAAACGATCGTCACCTAAGTAAATACCAATATGAGTAATGCTTTTGCTTTTGATTTTGAAAAACACAAGATCACCTTCTTTAAGTTCATCTTTAGGAAGGGGATTAACCATGCTGAAGATATCGCGGGAGTTTCTTAAGATTGTAGTGTTGAAAACTTTGTCGTATATCGCTTTTGTGAATGCAGAACAGTCAATGCCTTTTTGGGTATTTCCACCGAAGCGGTAAGGGGTACCTATCCATTCATAAATGAATTTATAAAGCTTGATATTCGATGTTGCATCTACGGCAACGCCCATTACTTGAGAAAAATACTGTGACGCCAGGTTGTCTGGGTCTTCTAATTTATTGGATTCTTTTGACTTTGATTGAGCAAAGACGGCTATTGTTGTACAAAGTACAATTAGCGTAGAAAACAAAAATTTTTTAATCATGTTATACTGTTAAGTTTGGGTAAAACTGCACTTGCACTTAAACGTACACCACAAGGGCTTATTGTCAGGTTTTCAAAACTAGTTAATTTAGAAATGCTATCCAAATAGATTGGTAACAAAAATTAAAGTTATTAACACTTTGTATAATAGCAGTGTGTATTTTACAATCTAATCCTTCGATATATTGCAATAAAAAAGTAGATTTGCTCTCGTAAAAAAATCAACACCCAAAATGAGTGCAAAAGAAATTAATAAAGATACCTATTTGAAGTGGTTTGAGTCGATGTTGCTAATGCGCAAATTCGAAGAGAAAACTGGTCAGCTTTACGGTCAGCAAAAAATCCGCGGTTTTTGTCACCTTTATATTGGTCAGGAGGCCGTAGTTGCCGGCGCAATTTCCGCATTAGAACCTGAAGATTCTATGATTACTACTTACCGCGATCATGCTCATGCTTTAGCAAAAGGGGTTAGCGCTAATGCGATCATGGCTGAGATGTATGGTAAAATTACTGGTTGTTCCAAAGGTAAAGGTGGTTCTATGCACATGTTTAGCAAAGAATTTAACTTTTATGGCGGTCACGGTATTGTAGGTGGTCAAATTCCATTGGGTGCAGGCATTGCCTTTGCCGAAAAATATAAAGGCACTAAAAATTTAAATGTTTGTTACATGGGTGACGGAGCTGTTCGTCAGGGTGCTTTAAACGAAGCATTCAACATGGCTATGCTCTGGAAACTTCCTGTCATCTTTGTTTGTGAGAACAACGGTTATGCCATGGGAACTTCTGTAGAACGTACCACTAACATGACTGAGCTCTATAAAATTGGTTTAGGCTTTGATATGCCTTGCTCACCTGTTGACGGCATGGACCCTGTTGCTGTTCACAATGCAATGGATGAAGCAGCACAAAGAGCACGTAACGGCGAAGGTCCAACCTTCCTTGAAATGCGTACTTACCGCTACCGTGGTCATTCCATGTCCGATCCTGCAAAATACCGTACTAAAGACGAATTAGAATCATATAAAGCTAAAGATCCAATTGAACAAGTTAGAGAAGTTATTTTGACAGAAAAATATGCTGATCAGGCCTGGATTGAAGAAATTGAAGCTAAAATCAAACAGATTGTTGATGAATCAGTAAAATTTGCTGAAGAATCTCCTTTCCCTGATGAGTCTGAATTATACAAAGATGTATATGTACAGCAAGATTACCCATACGTACAAGATTAATTTTCAACATATTTCATTGATATTATAGAATGGCTGAAGTAGTTAGAATGCCCAAAATGAGCGATACCATGACCGAAGGGGTAATGGCAAAGTGGCATGTTAAAGTTGGCGATAAAATTAAAAGCGGCGATGTAATGGCCGAAGTGGAAACCGATAAGGCAACCATGGACTTAGAATCATATTGGGATGCTACTGTGCTATACATTGGTGTAGAAGAAGGTAAAGCTGTACCAATTGATGCTGTTATTGCCGTTGTTGGTAAAGAAGGTGAAGATTATAAAGCATTGCTTGAGGCTGAAAATACTACTGCTGCACCTGCTACTCCTGCAGATCAAAAAGATACTGCAGCTACCCCAGCGGAAAGTACTCCTGCAGCTGCTTCGGCATCCTCAGCTGCTGACTTAGAGAAATTAGGCGTTACCGTAGTACGTATGCCTTTGTTAAGTGATACCATGACTGAAGGCGTTATTGCTGAATGGCATAAAAAAGTAGGTGATAAAGTTAAAGAAGATGATATTCTTGCTGATGTTGAAACCGATAAGGCTACAATGGAAGTAATGGGTTATGCTGAAGGTACTTTATTACATATTGGTGTTGAAAAAGGTCAGGCTGCAAAAGTAAATGGCATTATTGCTATTGTTGGTCCGGAAGGCACTGATATCAGTGGCATCTTGAGCCAGGGCGATGTACCTGCTGCAGCTGCACCGGCTCAAAATACAGCGGCTCCTGTTGCTGAAGAAAATGCTGCCGCAGCTCCTGCAGCAGAAAAAGAAGCCCTTTCGGCAGATGGTGGTAGAGTGAAAGCTTCTCCATTAGCGAAAAGAATAGCAAAAGAAAAAGGTATTGATCTTGCACAGGTGGCAGGCAGTGCTGATGGTGGAAGAATTATCAAAAAAGATATTGAGAACTTCAAACCAGCAGCGGCCCCAGTTGCAACGGCAGCTTCGGCTCCTGCAGCAGCAGCAGAAAAACCGGCAGCACAAATACCTCAATATATTGGTGTAGAGAAATTTACAGAGAAACCTGTTACCCAAATGCGTAAGGTTATTGCCAAACGTTTAGCGGAAAGCTTGTTTACTGCACCACACTTCTATTTAACCATGAGCATTGATATGGACGGCGCTATTGCTGCCCGAAAAAAAATTAATGAATATGCACCGGTTAAAATATCTTTCAATGATATGGTGTTAAAAGCAGCTGCAATTGCTTTGAAACAACATCCAAATGTGAACTCTTCGTGGTTAGGCGATAAAATACGTTACAATGAGCATGTAAACATTGGCGTAGCTGTAGCTGTTGAAGATGGATTATTGGTTCCTGTTGTGCGTTTTGCCGACGGAAAATCATTATCTCATATCTCTGCTGAAGTAAAAGACTTTGCACAACGTGCAAAAGCTAAAAAACTACAGCCTTCGGATTGGGAAGGTTCTACCTTTACCATTTCCAACTTAGGAATGTTCGGCATTGACGAATTTACGGCCATTATCAACCCACCTGATGCTTGTATTTTAGCAATCGGCGGTATATCACAAGTACCTGTTGTTAAAAACGGTGCCGTGGTTCCTGGTAATGTCATGAAAGTTACCTTAAGTTGCGATCACAGGGCAGTAGATGGTGCTACAGGTTCTGCATTCTTGCAAACCTTCAAGGCCCTTCTCGAAGAACCTGTCAGGTTATTGGTTTAAAATATAGAAAAGCTGCCTCGGCAGCTTTTTTTATGCCTTTTACTTTTTGTACTTTTGCCGCTATGTCAAACATCAAACCATCACTCGTAAAAGGTACAAGGGACTTCTCTCCACAGGAAATGATCAAACGAAATTATATTTTCGATACCATTAAAAAGGTATTTAAGAAATATGGCTACGCAGAAATTCAAACCCCATCTATGGAGAACCTTTCTACCCTGACCGGAAAATATGGAGATGAAGGTGACAAGCTGATCTTTAAAATTCTAAACAGCGGAGATTTCCTTTCTAAAGTGGATCCTGAGCTGTTAAACGCTAAAAATTCTAACGCCATCACTTCTTCAGTAAGTGAAAAGGCTTTACGTTATGACCTTACTGTTCCGTTTGCGCGTTACGTAGTGATGCATCAAAACGACATTGCATTGCCTTTTAAACGTTTCCAGATTCAACCGGTATGGCGTGCCGATCGTCCGCAAAAAGGCCGTTACCGCGAATTTTACCAGTGTGATGCTGATGTTGTTGGTTCAGAAAGTTTATTGAACGAAGCAGAATTTGCCCTCATGTACCAGGAAGCGCTAAGCAATCTGGGTTTAAAAGACTTCACCATTAAAATTAATAACCGTAAAATCCTTTCTGGTATTGCAGAGATCATCGGTAAACCAGAGTTAATTGTAGACATGACGGTTGCTATTGATAAGCTTGATAAAATTGGCTTTGATGGTGTAACCAAAGAACTGATTGAACGTGGTTTTACTGAAGCTGATGTAGAAGTATTGAAGCCTGTAATTTTATTAGAAGGCAGTAACGACATAAAACTAGCACGTTTAAAAGAGGTTCTTGCCAGTTCTGAAACCGGCTTAAAAGGAATAGCAGAAATAGAAGTTGTTTTCGATTACATAAAAGCCTTAATTAGCGCCGATACAGCAACTCTTAACCTTGAGTTAGATATTACCCTTGCCAGGGGATTAAATTACTATACAGGCTGTATTTATGAGGTTAAAACCAATGAAGCAGCCATGGGTAGTATCGGTGGTGGTGGCCGTTACGATGATTTAACTGGCATGTTTGGTTTAAAAGGCCTTACTGGGGTGGGTATTTCTTTTGGTGCAGACCGTATTTACGATGTGCTGGAAGAGTTAAACCTGTTTCCTACTGATGCTATAGCGGGCACAAAAGTGCTGATCAGTAACTTTGATCAGGACGCGGAAAAATATGCTTTGCCTATATTGAAGCAATTGCGACAAGCAGCTGTAGTGACTGAACTTTACCCGGCGGCGGCAAAACTGAAAAAACAGATGGCTTATGCCGATGCTAAAAATATACCTTTCGTCATCTTGATTGGTAGTGATGAAATGCAAAGCGGCCTGCTTACCCTAAAGGATATGCATACCGGAAACCAGGAAAAACTCACACTGGAAGAAATCACTACGCGTTTACAAGCCTAAAGCCTTATAGTACTTCATCAAGAAACAATAAGAAATGTCTCCAGGATCTTTTATCGGCTAATTCATTATAGGCAGCGCCTTTTGAATTATCATTTCCTGCAGACTTTTCTGTAAAAGCATGCACCGCATTGGCATAATAAATCATTTGCCAATCGGCTTTGCTGTCTCTCATTTCTTTTTGAAAAGCCATAACCTGTTCTTGAGGAACAGAAGGGTCGTCAGCACCATGCAATACCAATACCTTTGGCGTAAGCTGCACTGCTGGTCTTGAAGCCTCTTTATTTAGGCCGCCATGAAAAGAAACTACTCCTTTCACTGGCATGTTTGCCCGTGCGGCTTCTAAAGCACCAGTACCTCCAAAGCAATAACCAATAACTACAATTTTATTTGGGTCGGCACCAGCTTTAATCAATTGGGTTAATGCCAGCTTAATTCTTTGCTGGTAACTTTTAAAGTTAGCTTTATAATAGCCTGCAATTTCTCCAGCAGCTTTATTGTCGGCCGGATATTTCCCTTCTCCATAAATATCAGCAATGAAAGCATTATAGCCCAGTGCCGCTAAATCTTTGGCAACAGTTTTAGAATGTTCATCTATGCCTTTCCAGGCGGGTAAAATAAGTACGCCGCCTTTACTGCCTTTGGCAGGAGCAATGGAAAATCCATGGAGTTTCTGATCACCATCAGCATACAACACGGGTTTGAGCTGAGCATAAGTCATGGTGGTCAATAGGGTGAGGGCAAATAATAAAATCTTTTTCATATAACTAATTTACTAATTAATATTCATTCGTGTTATTTTGTTTGATGAAGTCAAAGGCGTTATACCGATGCTTGATTTATTGCCTTGGTTAGGGCTCGTGACTGTGTTCCATAAAAACAATTCTGTTGCTCCCGGTGTTGTTTACCAAAAATAAGCATATAATGAGGTCAATTTGGAAAGGTTCAATCGGTTTTGGTTTAGTCAATATCCCTATCAAGCTTTACTCCGCAGTACAAAAAAGTAACCTTGACCTGGATATGCTGGACCAAAAAGATCACTCCAGGATTAAATTTCAGCGGATCAATGAAAGCACCCGCAAGGAAGTTCCATTTGATAAAATTGTAAGGGGCTATTTGCTTAACGACAACTATGTCATTCTGGATGAGCAGGATTTTGCTGACGCCAGTCCGGAGAAAACCAAAATGATAGAGCTGGAGAACTTTGTAGACATCCAGGAGATCAACCCCATCTATTATGAAACCTCCTATTATGCAGAGCCAGAAACGCAGGGTAAAAAGGCCTATGCTTTATTGCTCAAAGCGCTCATACAATCAAAAAAAGCTGGCGTTGGCCGTTTTGTGCTGCGCAGTACAGAAAATCTCTGCGTTATTCACCCCCTTGATGAAGTGATTACCGTTACCAAGATCCGCTTTCAGGAGGAAATCCGCTCTGCTGAAGTCATCAAAGTGCCCGCACTGGATACCATTAGTAAGAAAGAATTAGATGTGGGCATGGCGCTGATTAAACAGTATTCTTCCCCTTTTGATATCTCCAGCTTCAAAGATGAATATACCAATGAGCTGTTGAAGATCATTAAAGCAAAAGCAAAAGGAAAAAGGGCGACAGTTAAAAAGCTTAAGCCAAGAACGGCTACTGAGGATGATTTATATAGCCAATTGATGCAAAGCCTGAAAAGCAAGGGCGCTTAGCCATTAGCAATAGGTATGGCCAGCTAGAATGCCTTCAATTTTATCCAGCAGGTCATCAATATCAAAAGGTTTAGCTAAAAAGCCATTTGGTTTAATCTCGCCATGTTGAATATTTGCTTCGGTATAGCGGGCAGAAATCATCAATACAGGAATATCACTTGTCTTTTCATCACTGCGCAGTTGCTGTAGCAAAACCCTGCCATCAGCATCTGGAAGCATAATGTCCAAAATAAGTAGATCAGGTTTAAGTGCGTCTAAATGGGCTAACATATTTTCACTTTTACCGAGCCCGGTTACTTTATATGATTCACTTTGCAGAATTAAAGTTATCACATCTAAAATAGCGTGGTTATCTTCAATTACAAGGATGTTCTTACATGATTTAGAGCCTGTTGCCAAAGTATTTATATTTTGAAAATGTGAATATACAAAGTTAAATAATGTTTATAGATATTTTCAATTTCCTAAACATAATATTTGTTTAAATAGGTTAATTTACCTGCTGCAGACAAGTCTTTTCTGTGCTTGTTTATTTTTATAAAAGCATTGTTACGCTAATATATACTAAATTTTCTTTACAATTGAGTACTTTTGTGCATATTGAAAAACAAGCGTAAACATATTCAACAATTCTTAGCGGCTGCCTTGCTCCTGGTATTTTCCATTGCATTGACACCCTGGAGTGCGCTTCATCATCACCCGGAGGTAACTTACCATCCGGTAAAGGAAAAAGTTTGTACCCACAAACTTCACCTTGACAGCCATACCGACACCTGTTTGGTTTGTGCTGCTCATTTCGAGAAAAATTACATCAGTACTACAGCTACTTTCCAGGTTTTCCTATCTGTAAAATCCTTTATTAGAGAAGCTCCTGTACTCAGCACTTGTTATATTGCCCTTTTTGGCACCTTCCTGCGTGGTCCTCCATCAGCACATTGCTAAAACCATTCTTCCAAATTATTCCCTAAAGAAACCATAATCACCCAGCGTGTAAAATACCGCTGTGGCTATTTTTATAATGGTTTCATCACTATATATACAATCAATTACTGATGAAAAAGATACATTTCACCATAGCAGTGCTATTGCTGTTATTTGCTGTACACAGTTATGCTGCCGTACTGATACAATTTAAAGGAAAAGTTATTGATGCCACCACACAGGAAGCACTTCCAGGAGCTGTCATCACCATTGCCGACCTTCGTGTTTCTGCCGTTACCGATGCTAATGGTGAGTTTGTGCTTAAAAATGTTCCTGAAAACGGAAGTTTTCTTGTGCAGATCAGGTATGTAGGTTACGAAACCAGCAGTCAGCTGGTTAACTTTAAAGAACTCCACACCACTGTTTTTGCCCTCAAACCTAGTGTAATTGAAGGTCGCGAAGTGGTTATTACCGGCATTGCCAACAGCAGTGACAGTCGCAGGAACAGCACTTCCATTGCCAGTTTAAGCAGGGCAGATTTATTGGCACATCCATCTACAAATTTGATGGATGCCATTTCAAGGGTTCCCGGAGTTTCTCAAATTACCACTGGTAATGCCATTTCAAAACCTGTAATCAGGGGATTAAGCGCTAATAGGGTGTTGACGCTGAATAATGGTGTTAAACAACAAGGACAACAGTGGGGCGAAGAACATGGCATAGAAATAGACCAGTACAGTGCTGCGCGGGTAGAAATTCTACGTGGGCCGGCAAGTTTACTTTATGGCTCCGATGCCCTTGGTGGGGTTATTAATATTTTAGATGCCCTGCCTGCACCTGTAGGAACCCTGGAAGGGGAGTTTTTAACCAATTATGCCACTAACAGTGGTTTAAGCGGCAGCTCCTTAATGTTTCAGGGCAATGAAAATGGCTTTATTTACCGTGCCCGTGGTTCTTATAAAAATGCACATTCTTTTCAAACTCCTGTAGGTTATGTGCCCAACTCTGGCTTCAATGAAACCTCTTTTAACGGACAAATTGGCCTCAATAAATCCTGGGGTTATGCACACTTAGATTTCTCCAGCTTTAGGAACAACATTGGCTTTTATGAGCCTGATTTAAATGATGCCGGCGAATTTGTAGATGAAGATGGACAAACATTTACAAAAGAACAGTATAAAAGCCGCGACCTGAGCTTTCCTCAACAGGATGTACGCCACCAGAAAATTGCCTTTAACAGTAACCTGTTGTTGAGCAATGGCAGCTTGAAAACAATTTTAGGCTATCAACGTAACCAGCGTCGTGAGTTGGAAGAAGCTGATGTTGCTCCAGAATTATTTCTGGACATGCATACCTACAGCTACGACTTTAAATATTCTTTGGCCAACAGCAACGGCTGGTCGCCGGTATTTGGCCTTAGCGGCGAGTTTATCCACGCTAACAACACCAAAGGCGAGGAAGCCCTGATCCCTGATTTTGATTCTCAAGCTTACGGTGCATTTGCATACCTTAAAAAAACATGGAATAAAAACACCTTTAATGCTGGTATAAGGTATGATTACCGTCAGCTGAAGGGTAAACAATACCTTGCTGAAGAGGAAGTGGTGTTTAACGATTTCTCCAATGATTTTTCAAACATCAGTGGTGGTATAGGTTATACCCATGAGTTTAATGAGCAGTTGAGTTTAAAAGCTAATGCAGGCTCTGCCTTTAGGGCACCCAATATTGCTGAACTTTCCTCTAATGGGGTTCATGAGGGGGCTTTCCGTTATGAAATTGGTAATGTTGATTTAAAACCAGAACAAAGCTTCCAGTTTGATGCCGCCGTAGATTACCAGACAAGTACCGTGAGTGCCAGTCTGAGTGGTTTTATGAACATTATCCACGATTATATTTTCTATGAGCAAAGTAACGAAACCATCGACGACTATCCCGTATTCCGTTCTGTACAAAACAATGCTTTTTTACGCGGATTGGAAGCCTCTTTAACGCTCCACCCCATCGAGTTGGTACACTTTGAAAATAGCTTCTCTTATACCTGGGCAACAAACAGGGCCACCAAACAACCTTTGCCTTTTATACCAGCCGCTATTTTACGTAACGAAGTTCGTTTTGAACCGGAGCTAGGTGGCACAAAGAAATCTTACCTTTCCCTCGGACTGGATAATTATTTCAGTCAGAATAGGGTGAGTGATTTTGAAACCAGCACCAAGGGATATACGCTGTTTAGTGCGTCTATTGGTACGACCATTAACCTCAGTAAAAAGCAAGAATTATCGTTGTATGTTTCTGGTAAAAACCTGCTCAATAAAAAATATTACGACCACTTAAGCAGGTATAAACCTGGTCGTTTAGACGACACGAACCCTGCCTTTGGTATTTATAACCCCGGTAGGAATATCACTTTTGGTGTTGTGCTTCCTTTTCTGCTCAAACAGTAAAGTCAGTTATTGATTTTTTAAGATCCTGTATCATGATGAATGATACGGGATCTTTCTGTTTTTAGGCACCTTACCGACAACTAATATTTACCCAATCGGTGAGCAGGTATTGAAAGGGCATTAGCAGGGCCTTCAGTTATCAATCGATATAGGAAGGCCCTACGAAGGCCCTGCCAACGCCCTCTGAACGCTATGGTAACTATTACCTTTAGGAAAGCTCATACCTTTAATAATTGATTGTTTTCCTGGCTGTTTTTGGGCGCTCATTCCATAAAAAAGAAGGCTGTATCGAAAAATGATACAGCCTCCTAATGCTTTGTTTAAGCTTAAGTTTTATTTTTTGTGATGAAGGATTTTATAATGCCTGGTTATTCGGGGCTGACCGTAAAAGAAATATAAGAAGCCACAAAGAATATTGAAGATGATAAAACCAACAGTCCACATTATTTTTTCGTTGCTGTTGATTCTATCGGATTGGTAGATTTCATAAAGCGCTGTAAGGATAAAAATGGCTACATGTCCAGAGGCAATAATCAAGATCAATCGGGAGATGATCAGGTCATTTTCAAACTGCATCAAGACCATACCAATGACTGTCAGGATACAAAAGTTAAGGAAAGATAGTCTAAAAATGTTGCGTGAATTCATTGTTTTAAGGGTTGAAAGGTTAATTGGAATCAGTGTGTTAATATAAGTATTTATTTCAGTAATTTATTGACTTGTTGTGTTTTATGTGTAGGGGAGGAGGCACTTTCCTGCAAGGTGATTTCCTTTTGTCTTCTTCTAAAGTTTAAAAAGGCTTATATTTAGAACTTTCACTCTCCGATATTGTTTTTCAGTTAAATTATAAACATGTTTAAAAAGACTTCTTCCCTATTAATGCTTTTCCTGGCATTGACAGTAACTACTTACGCTCAAAAGATAGATACCCTTTCCATCACTTTGGAAAATGTTAAATATGCTTATCCAGTTAAATATTTCCCCATTGTAACCGAAGGTCAGGATCTGCGCATGGCCTATATGGATATTGAGCCCACCCAAAAGGCTAATGGCAAAACGGTGCTATTGCTGCATGGCAAAAACTTTGGTGGTTATTACTGGACCAATGTCATTAAAGCCTTAACCGAACGTGGTTACCGGGTGGTTGTGCCAGATCAGATTGGTTTTGGTAAATCGTCTAAAGCGTTTATCCATTATAGTTTTCACCAGATGGCAGCCTGGAATAAAGCATTGATTAGTTCTTTGGGTATTGAAAAAGTAAATATCCTTGGTCATTCTATGGGTGGCATGCTTGCTACTCGTTTTGCTTTACTTTATCCTGAATCTACACAAAAATTATTATTAGAAAACCCTATAGGGCTGGAAGATTACAGGCAGATTGTGCCTTATATAAGCACTGAACAGCAGTACCAGACTGAATTAAAGGCTACAGCAGAAACAGCGCGTAATTATTATAAAAGCTCTTATTTCACCATGTGGAAACCTGAATATGAGTTTCTGGTGAGTGTGGCTGGTGGCGTAACTAACAGTACCGACTTTCCACGCTGGGCAAAGGTGGCTGCCATGACTTATACCATGATCTATGAACAACCTGTTGTTTATGAATTTGCCAATCTTAAAGTGCCTACTGTACTTTTTATTGGTAAAGAAGATAAAACCATTGTGGGCAAAGGCCTGCTGAGTGCAGCACAACAAAGCCTGTTTGGCCAGTACAAAGTATTGGGTAAACAAACTGCGGCAAAAATTCCAAAAGCTAAATTGATTGAATTTGAAGGATGTGGGCACATTCCACACCTGGAAGTACCCACAGAATTTACCATTGCCTTATTAGGCAGTTTATAAGCTATTAATGGTCTGCTTCTAAAATTTGAAGCTGCCATAATACCTGCTCTTCTTTTACAGGAAAAGCATCACCATGAACAAGGGAACGATAGATGGCCTCAAACAAGTCCATGTATCTTCCTTCTTCTGATGGAATAATGGTTCTGGTTTTATGGCCTTCCTCATCTACCTGGGTCAATATTCCGCCACTGTTTTCCTCTTCCAGCCCATAACCAGGGTCTAGGGCTTTCATGCCTTTTAAAAGCTGTGCTTCCTGCACATCTGTACGTCCCTTAATGAAACTTCCTTTTTCGCCATGCAGTACAAATGCAGGCTGTATATCTGCTACCAAAATGTTTGAATGTACAAATACATTGACATTATTTGGGTAGGCTAAATAGATGCTGAAATAATCATCTACCTGTGTGTCTTTACGTACTTTGCTTAATATTTTATGATGGCTTAAGGGCTGGCCGAAAAGACTGATAGCCTGGTCTAGCAAATGTGGGCCAAGGTCATATTGCATGCCACTGGCAGCCATAGGCTCCTCCTTAAAGGTTTTAGGACTAATAGCGGGACGGTAACGGTCATACCTGATATGGACTTCTGATAGGCGGCCTAAAACACCCTGCTCCAATATTTTTCTGACACTTTTGAAATCACTGTCCCAGCGTCTGTTTTGATAAACAAATACCTGTTTGCCTTTTTCCCTGGCAAGGTTAAATAAAATTTGTGCTTCAGCAGCTGTTGCTGCAAAAGGTTTCTCCACAATGATATGTTTACCTTTTTCAAGGGCACGTTTAGCATAGTCAAAATGGGTATAATTGGGCGTGTTGATTACCACGAGAGCTAACGACTCATCGTTGAGCAGGTCTTCAACAGAGGGGTAGCTTTTAATTTGAGGGTAGTCCAGGGCTGCATTTTGATGATGACGCTCTGTTACTGCGGCCAGTTCAAAACCCGGGTGCGCCTCCAGGAAAGGTGCATGAAATACTTTTCCAGACATGCCATAGGCGAGTATGCCAGTTTTAATTACTTTTTCCATAGGCTAAAAATACGGAATACATATTCGATAAATGTATCTTTGCCTCTATGAAACCAGCAGAAATCCATGCAAAATGGAAAATTCTACAGCAGAAGATTGCTAAAGAATTTGATTCCGATGTACCGGACCTTAAAGTCATCTTATTTTTAATCGGTGTGCAGGAATTGGGCAAGGGACCAGGCAAATACAGTAAGCGACAAAAAGAAGAGCTGATGCATATTGCTACCTGCCGTTTATTGAGTGAAATGGGTTTCTATGAATTAGAAGGCTTAGATCAGGATGGATGGCCGCACTGGAAACTGGTAAAACCCGTTCCTTCTTTTGCCATGATGCAGCAGGAGTTACTGTTGATGTCACTGGCCATAGATTACTTTGAAGATATCTACAGGGACGAATAAAAGCCTTTGGCTTTCCTTAAAAAAACGACAATAAAAAACCCGAAGTACAAAGTACAACGGGTTTTCGTTTTTATAGGTAGATGTAAATTCTTATTTAGCTTTGAGTTTTAGCTTGTTCTTTAAGTTCGTCGTTAGCCACAATTACAATTTCTACACGACGGTTAGCCGCTTTACCAGCCTCAGTAGTATTGTCTGCAACTGGCTCACTGAAACCTTTACCAATAGTTACTAACCTAGATGAAGGCACGCCTTTAGCTACAGCATAAGCTTTAACAGCTGCTGCTCTTCTTTGTGATAGGCTTAAGTTATAAGCTTCTGTACCTGTGTTATCTGTGTGACCAATAATTTTAATATCTGTACCTGGATATTCGTTTAATGAATTAGCCAAGGTCTGTATGTTATCTTTAGCTGCTGCTTTTAAGTTTGAGCTGTCAAAGTCAAATAAGATACCACTATCAAATTTTACAATGATACCTTCACCTTCACGGATTACTTCAGCACTAGGGATTGCATTTTTGATCTCTGCAGCTTGTTTATCCATTCTTTTTCCGATAAAACCACCTGCAGTACCACCAACCGCACCACCAATAATAGCACCAACAGCAGTGTTACCAGCTTTTTTTCCAATGATAGCACCAATAACGCCACCTGCTGCAGCACCAATACCTGCACCTTTTTGTGTTTTTGTTAAACTATCACATCCCTGGAATGTCATTGCGCCCATTGCTAACGCTATACTAAATGCTGCTATTTTAAATTTTGAAGTAACCATGTTCTGTTTGTTGATTTTTATATTTATTCTAACAGGCCACAGGCAAACCGAATGCCAATCCTTAAATTTATGTAACAAAAGTGCCTAAAGATTAATAATACTTAGTTTTTAAGGTGTGATTCTAAATTTTCTTTGTCATATTGTATACTATTCCATACATCAGGTTTCAGAAAAATAAGCCTTTAATTCAGGAAGGGTGTTTACGTCTGTATAGATGTCTTTAATGACCAGGCCCTTTTCCATGAGGATTATGCGGTTACACACATCGGTGACATGGTTTAAGTCATGACTGGAGATGAGTGTTGTAACCTGATGCCCATGTTTTAAGTCTTTAAGCAAAGCTTTAAGCCTGATTTGTGTTGTAGGATCCAGGTTGGCAAAGGGCTCATCCAGAACTAGTAATCGTGGATTTTGCATCATGGCTGCGGCAATGCCTATTTTATTTTGGTTGCCCTTTGAAAAATCCCTGATGTACTTTCCGCTGTTTAATATTTCACCGTTGAAAAATTCCCCATACTGTTGGAGGTTCTCCATCACCTGCGATGGACGCTGCTGGTGTAAGCTGCCAACAAAGACAAAATACTCTTCAGGACTGAGATAATCGATCAGAAAACCCTCATCTAAAAAAGAGGCTGTGTATTCTTTCCATTGGTCATCCTGTGCTACATTAATGCCATCTGACAAAATTACACCATCGTCAGCTCTGATTAAGTCCAGCAGCATTCTAAAAAGCGTGGTTTTACCCGCGCCGTTATTGCCTACCAAACCAATGGTATCGCCTTTGTTGATGGTTAATTGATCGATGTTAACGACAGTGCGGTTGCCATAAATCTTTTTTAAGTTGTTAATTTCTACCATTATGAGCGTTCTCTAAAGCCTTCGGCTATTTTGTATTTTCTTTTTTTAAACTCCTTTGTTAATATATCCACCCAAAATTTGCGCGTAAAGATGCCGATGATGCCCAAAATACCAATCGCGGCCATCCCCATGTAAGGGCTGTTATAATAGGCAAAGGGTAGGTAAATTAAATAGGGGAACAGCAATACCGGCAGGCTCATTAACATAGATGTTGCCCCAACACCCTGCCAGTTAAAGCTGGAGCCTTTACTGAGGTCTATGAAGTTATAATTTCTGGTGGCAAAATACAACACCATTACCGTAGACACACCGATATTATAGAAATAGGCCGCAAATTGTATCACTAAGATTTTCCAGCTGATGAAGCCGTATAGACTGACAATGATGGTTAAAATTGTAGAAGACAGGGTGAAGAGCAGGAATTTTGACTTGATGAAAGTTTTGATATTAGTTTTATTGGCCATTAAACCATCAAATTCTGCACCCTGCCAGCCAAACATAAATTGACCATAAAGCAACACCATATTGCCGGTCATAAAAAGTGCTGCAAAGAGCATCATGGCAACCTGGTCTTTTTCTATCAGTTCTTTGCGGTAAAAGAGTAAGCCATAAAAGATAAAGATCAGCCCTTTGGAAACCGTAGAGCGGGAGCGTTTATTTCTTAATATCAGCTTAATTTCCATAGCGGCCAAGGTGCCAACCTCGCCAAAGCGGTTTAAAAAGGGATAGTCGGTGGCAGATTTAGGCTGCTGACCAGTACTCAGCTCTTCAATGTATAAGTTATTATAGAGGTAATTAGCATTGAGCTTGAAAACAAGTATGGCTATTACAGGAAAAGCGATGCCTATCCATGGCTGCAGCGTTATCTGCTGAAAGACTATGTTAGACACTGCTGCAATGGAAAACACCTGGTAATACTCCAGGGCAGCAAAGCTGAACAAGAGCACCATGCCGACGAGTACAAAACGGGCACTGACGGTCGACAAACGTTTTACATAGAGTGCCAGGTAATTGTTAAACAGGGCTAAGGATAAGATAGATACCATAAACATCGCTCCAGCTGCGGCACCATATTTTTCGCTGATGCGCATGATACAGAAAGGGAAAAAGATGAAAATGGGCAACAGGTTGAATGCAGAGAATAAAGCGCGGATATTTAAAAAGTTAACCAGCTTTCTTTTGCGGATATTTAGGTGCAGGTAAGGCTGTACGGCAAGTGTAGGCAGCTCCTGCAGCTGCAGTCGCATGAGTAAGTCTACCACAAAATAATACAGGATAAAGCCATTAAAAACCATCATCACGTCCTGGTCTGGCAGCAGCTTTTCAATAAAGTCTTCCATGGCGATGCCGATAAAAAAGGCACAGGCCAATACATAGAGAATAAGAAAAGCCATAAACAGCTGAACCGCTATGTGACTTCCCTTACCATGGGAGCGCCAGAAGCTTGTCCACTGGTGGTTTAAAAAAGTGAAGAGCATATCAGTAGTTATATTTGTTTTTCCAGTTTTGGCGTAATTTTTCTCTTAGTTTATCTTCGGCGGGGTTTTTACCGGGATCGTATAATTTAGTGCC
>NZ_JAZQPU010000423.1:0-1530 GCF_045628745.1 Pedobacter sp. | reverse complement strand
GACATGTCTCCTTTGAAAACATTATACAACTGGGGTAACTCATCTATGCTGTATTTTCGGATAAAAGCACCAATCTTGGTAACCCTTGGGTCATTCTTTAATTTAACAAATGTTGTTTGACCGCCCTCAGTTTTATCATATTGGTTGAGGTTACTCAGCGAATCCAGCTCTTTATTGGCATTGTTGCGCATAGACCTGAATTTATAAAAATCAAAAATATGATAGCCAGTACCTACACGCTTGCTTTTAAAGATTACAGGCCCTCTTGACTCCAAAGCTACAGCAGTAGCAACGGCGATTAATAGGGGAGATAACATTAATAATGCAGATCCAGAGGCAAGCACATCAAATGCTCTTTTATAAAAAGGTATTTTATAATTGATATCAATTTTGGAAAGATCTGACAGTTGCGGTTTGATTAATTTAAACTTAACCAGAAACACAATCCTCTCACAAAGATCCTTAACCGGCACTGGAGCTAAGTATAAATCATTTACCTTATGGCTCATTGCCGTTTTACGCAGTTGCTGGCTTTGATCATCTCCTAATAAAATGATAATTAAACCTTTAAGTAGCGGATCTTTTTTAATCTTATCGATGAAGTTAAAACATTTTTGTGGATCTGTTACTTCAATAATAATGACATCTGGAAGATTAAACAATGACTGATCTTTAAGATAAGCTTCACAACTATCTACGGTGTTTTCTGCATGGACAACAAATGTAGCCTGCAATACTTGCAAAACGTTATGAGTATAAGAAGTTCCAGAATAAAGTAAACGAATGCCATTCCCTGTCATAGTCAACTCAGGCAGTTTAGTTTCCAGCGTATTCATATTTATGGAAAACATTTAAGAGAGCGGATTTCAATTGGGTAGGGTTAAAAGGTTTAGGAATGCAGGCATCTACAGTAAAGGGCATTTCTGCAACTCTTTCATCCAAATTACTGGCTCCAGATAAGATAACAATGGGTGTGTTTCTATAAAATCCGCTGATTTTTAAATTATGAATGAACGAACTTCCATCAAAATAAGGCATTTCTAAATCAGAAAGTATCAATGCTGGCGAATGGCCTTCTTCTAACCAACTTAAGGCTTCTACCCCACTCGTTTTTATGATGAGATCATAATCTGAAGAAAGTACAAAATTTAATAATTTCAAAATTGTAATTTCGTCATCTACAATGAGTATCTGCTTTTTCGTCATAGGAATACTTGTGTACAAACTTAATTGTTACGAACATACAAAATAAAAAACTTAATTGTTAGCAGTCCATTAAGATTGAATAAATTATATCATAAAAAAACCGTAACAGCATAAACTGTTACGGTTTGTGAAATATTTTTAATAAATTATTATTGAACTCTACCTGATTTTCTATCCTGGCCGCGTCCTATTAAGTATCCAGCTCCGGCGCCAACAACACCACCGATAACAGCGCCTCTACCTTTCTTTTTATCAATCAATGCACCACCTACTGCACCTGCGGCTCCACCAATTACACCAGCTTTTGCAGCCTGGCTCCAACCT
>NZ_JAZQPU010000422.1:0-2915 GCF_045628745.1 Pedobacter sp. | reverse complement strand
CCTGGAGTAACATCTGCAACTCCATCTGGTTGCAAAGTTAAAGACCAACCACCATCATAAGCATCGGCAGGGACATGACCCACCTGCGAATATTCCTTTACTTCATTCACAACCAATTTGTCCTTTTTACATCCAGTAGTTATAAGGATGTAAAGAAAGAACACAATTGATAAACAGCTCGCTTTTAATAGATTTCGTTTCATATGCTATGAATTGGAGTTGCAATATATTTAAAACAATCGATAATTAATCCTTACATTGTATTATGAAAAACGAACAATCATGCGCTCAATGTTCTTAAACCTCGGCACTAGTGAAATCTTAATTTTAACAGTTTTATTATGAGTAGTCATTGCCATAGGCAATTATGGCAAAAATACTGCACTAGGTAGGCTATTGGGGCTCAGTTTTATTAGCAATTTTATGCTCGCCTCTTGTGGCATTTATCATCATATTGATTCTTAAGGCAAGAAAGTCTTCGGCTACTTCATATTAGTTAATCAAATCCTCATTTCCTTTACTGCCTATTCACCAACAAAAAGTTTCTCGGCTCCTGTTGTACACTTTCAGACCTATCAGCTCCTTCAAGTTTCTTAATTGATTGAATATGGTCTTGCGCTTATCGGACAGCAACTTCTATCATGCTTTATTAATCCATAATTCAAACCATTTTAAGCAGTAATGGTTTTAACTCTAAAACAGCAAACGTCACGATAAAAAAAATAGATTTATGGAAAAAATTACTGCTAAAGGAATTTGGAAAGTATTAAAAGATGCATTCACCGGTTTTTCAGATCATAAGATAACCAAATTAAGCGCCTCACTGGCTTATTACACTGTTTTCTCCATGGGTCCTCTACTCATCGTCATCATTTCCATCTGTAGCATTTTCTTTGGCCGTGAAGCTATTGAAGGTCAGATCTATGGTCAGCTGGTGGGTTTCCTGGGAAAAGATACAGCCATCCAGCTACAGGAAATTATTAAAAAAGCGGCAATTAGCGACAGTGGCATCATTCCTATTGTGATTGGGGGTATTACCTTACTCATTGGTTCAACCACTGTTTTTGCAGAAATCCAGGATTCTATCAATGGCATTTGGGGCTTAAAGCCAAAACCAAAAAAAAGCTGGTTAAAATATCTTCAGACCAGGTTGCTTTCCTTTTCCGTGATCATTAGCTTAGGCTTTCTCTTGTTGGTTTCATTGGGCGTAACAGCACTGATTGATGGTTTTAGCAATCGGCTGATGGCTAATTATAAAGATACCTCGGTGGTGGTCTTCTATATCGTTAACCAGGTAATTTCCTTGGCGGTAATTTCTAGCATCTTTGGTGTCATATTCAAAGTCTTACCCGATGCAACCATCCGCTGGAAAGATGTCATATTGGGATCCATGGTAACAGCCGTCCTTTTTATGATAGGAAAATTTGGGATCTCTTTTTACATCAGTAAAAGTGATGTAGGAAGCACTTATGGTGCGGCAGGGTCTTTAGTGGTCTTACTCTTATGGACTTATTATTCTTCCATCATCCTTTATTTCGGTGCAGAGTTTACTAAAGCCTATGCTGTAAAATTTGGCGAGCAAATCCATCCTAACCATTATGCCGTCAGCACAAGAGAAGTGGAGATAGAAACCGGTAAAGACGCTATTCAAGAAAATGCCGACAAGCCGACAACCATAAAAAAATAAATACTATACCCGAACCCTATCTACTTAAAACATAGAAGCGTAAATTAAATATAAATCAAGCATTTATGTCACCGTCCATGGAAGATATATTGGTGCTTACACACTGGTATCACTTTATTGTGTTAGCTTTAGAAAATCTCGAAAAGATTTAAAAACAAAACCTTCCAGTTAAGGATATGAAAAACAACAATTCGGATGAATTAATCATTGCCTATGAAAAAATCGCTTTTCAACACCAGGAAAAAGAGAAACAGGCCGCAGCATTAATCATTGCCAATAAAGAACTGGTTTTTCAAAATCAGGAAAAAGAAAACCGTGCAGCAGAACTCATCATTGCCAACAAGGAACTTGCTTTCCAAAACGAAGAAAAAGAAAACCGCGCCGCAGAATTAATCATCGCTAACAAGGAACTTGCTTTCCAGAACGAAGAAAAAGAAAACCGCGCCGCAGAATTAATCATCGCTAACAAGGAACTTGCCTTTCAAAACGAAGAAAAAGAAAACCGTGCAGCAGAATTAATCATCGCTAACAAGGAACTTGCCTTCCAAAACGAAGAAAAAGAAAACCGTGCAGCAGAATTAATCATTGCCAACAAGGAACTTGCTTTTCAAAATGAAGAAAAAGAAAAAAGAGCTGAAGAACTGAGCATTGCCAATTGGGAGCTTAAGAATGCTGAAGAAGATATCCGACAGCTGAATGATGAATTGGAGCAAAAAGTAATTGAACGCACGGCACAGCTGGAGGCTGCAAACAAAGAGCTGGGCTCCTTTTCTTACTCTGTATCCCATGATTTACGTGCCCCTATCAGGGCTATTAATGGCTATACGCAAATTCTGGTAGAAGATTATGCTGATAAACTTGATGAAGATGGCATAAAGGTGCTTAACACCATTATCCGCAATTCAAAAAAGATGGGTGAGCTGATCGACGACCTGCTTGCCTTTTCAAAATTAGGAAGAAAACAAGTAGCCGTAGCTGAAATCAATATGGCCACCTTAGTGAACTCCATAAAGGAAGATTTATCATTTGAAGAGGGTGCAAATATCCCAGTATTCGACATGAAAGTATTGCCGAATGCAATTGGTGATAAATCGCTCATCAAACAAGTCTGGATCAACCTGATTTCTAACGCTATTAAATACTCTAGTAATAAGCCAAAAACGACTGTTGAAATCGGAGCTTTTACACAAGATAAAATGATCGTTTATTATGTGAAAGATGCTGGTGC
>NZ_JAZQPU010000421.1:0-6465 GCF_045628745.1 Pedobacter sp. | reverse complement strand
CCCATCCGCGAGAATAAATTGGCACCATGGATAGAAGACCTGGTGAAAGAGAAAGGTTATAAAATTGATCCCCATGCAGCAGCTTTAATGGCAGAATACCTGGGTACCGATCTATCCAAAATTGCTAATGAAGTAGAAAAGCTGATGTTAAACATCAGCAAAGAAACCACCATTGATACCGCACATGTTCAGAAGAACATAGGTATCAGTAAAGAGTACAATGTATTTGAGCTGCAGAAAGCCCTTGCACAGCGCAATGTGATGAAGTGTAACCAGATTGTGAATTACTTTGCCGACAACCCGAAAGCCAACCCCATGGTGATGGTGATGGCCAGCCTTAATACTTACTTTTCTAAAGTACTTAAATATCATTACCTGCCCAATAAAAATGATGCCGCCAAAGAGTTAGGCATCAATCCTTATTTCATCAAAGAATACGAAGCTGCAGCACGGAATTACAATTTCAATAAAACGGTGCAGGTCATTAGTTTGCTCCGTGAATACGACCTTAAAAGTAAAGGAGTGGACAGCACCGGCAATACCAGTGATGGCGAATTGCTCAGAGAATTGGTATTCAAGATTATTCATTAGATTAATTCTTGTTATACTTACTTAGATTTGTAACCGTAAAGTTATATAGCGGATGTAGTTAAGTTCTTTTACACACTTATCTTTGTGTTAATAAACTAACGTACATGAACAAAACTATTATCATTTCTGCCCTTGCTTTGGCAAGTTATTCCATGGCTCATGGGCAAAACAAACCTACGGTACCTACCACACCGAAGATTGCTGCAGATACCACCAAAAAAGCAGCAGGACCACTGGCTGCATTGGGTACTAAAGCTGCCGTTAAACCCTATGCAACGGTGATTACCGGTAAAGCCATTACTAATAAGGGAATGATTACCACCCATAAAGTAGAGGAGAAATTCTTTTTTGAACTTGCAGATTCTTTGCTTGGAAGAGAAATTTTGGTGGTTAACAGAATTTCTAAAGCTGGCGCCGAAGTAAGGTCGGCATCTGGTTATGCAGGTGACCAGATTGGCAGTAGTGTCATTAAGTTTGAAAAAGGACCCAACAATAAGATCTTCATGCGCAAGTTGTCTTACAGAACCTATGGTGCCGACAGCACCACAGCGATGTACCAGGCACTGCAAAATTCGAACATCCAGGCTATTGCAGCGGCATTCAACATTGCAGCCTATTCACCAGATAAAAAAGGAAGTGTAATTGACATGACCGATTTTATCAACAGTGACAATGATATCTTTTATTTTACCTCTTCTACAGCCAAAAGCAGGTTCCGTTTAGGGGCGCAACTTGCAGACAGGAGCTATATCCTCAATATTCGCAGTTTCCCTAAAAATGTAGAAATCGGTACCGTTAAAACTTATACCCTTGTTGCAGCCCCATCACTACCGGGCATGCCAGCAATGGGAGGTGGAGCATCAGGATCCTCAACGGTAGAACTGAACACTTCCCTGGTTATTTTGCCTAAAGTGCCTATGAAAGCAAGGTATTTTGACCCTCGTGTAGGCTATTTTACGGAAGGTTATACAGATTTTGACATCAACCCACAGGGTGTTAGAGAAGTCCAGATTGTTAAAAGGTGGCGTTTAGAACCAAAACCTGCTGACATGGAAAAATATAAACGCGGCGAACTGGTAGAACCCATTAAGCCTATCGAGTTTTTTATTGACCCGGCAACACCTAAAAAATGGGTGCCTTATTTAATGGCCGGTATCAACGATTGGCAGGTTGCTTTCGAAAAAGCAGGTTTTAAAAATGCCATTGTCGCTAAAAGAGCACCTACAGCAAAAGAAGATCCTACCTGGAGCCTTGATGATGCCACACACTCTGCCATCGTTTACAAACCTTCAGAAATTCCTAATGCCAGCGGACCAAGTATCGCTGATCCTCGCAGCGGCGAAATTATTGAAAGCCATATCAACTGGTACCATAACGTAATGAAACTTGTTCATGACTGGTACATGATCCAAACGGCAGCAGTAGATCCAAGAGCAAGGAAAATGGAATTCAGTGATGAGCTGATGGGCGATTTAATCCGCTTTGTGTCTTCTCACGAAGTAGGCCATACTTTAGGCTTGCGTCATAACTATGGATCAAGTTCTACGATACCTGTGGAGAAAATACGCAACAAAGCTTACGTAGAAGCAAATGGACATACCCCATCAATTATGGATTATGCACGTTTCAATTACATTGCACAACCAGAAGATAACATTTCACCAAAAGGCTTATACCCTAGAATTGGTGACTATGATAAATGGGCTATAGAATGGGGCTATAAATTGCTTCCTGAAGCCAAAACCCCTGCTGCAGAAGTTCCTGTGTTGAATAAAATGACCGTGCAGAAGTTAAAAGACAGACGTTTGTGGTTCGGCACGGAAATGAATCCTGATGATCCAAATTCACAAAGCGAAGACCTGGGCGACAATGCCATGTTGGCCAGCACTTATGGTATCAAAAACCTAAAAGTGATTTTGGAGAAATTACCAGAATGGACCAGCGAAAAGAATGAAGGTTATGATAACCTTAAAAACATGTACGGACAGCTGACTACACAATTAGGTCGCTATATGGGTCATGTAACCAAAAATATCGGTGGTGTTTATGAAACGCCAAAAACGGTAGAGCAAAAAGGTGCTGTTTATGAAAGAACACCTGCCGCTAAACAACGCGAAGCCATGGCTTTCTTAAATACCAACTTATTTACCACGCCAACCTGGTTGTTAAAGAAAGACATCCTTGACAATACAGGGCAATCTCCACTTGAGGTAATTCAAAGGTTGCAAGCTCCTGTGCTGAGCAAATTGCTGAGTGCTTATACCATGAATAAGTTAATTAGCGCAGAAGCAGCAGATGGTGCTTCCGCTTATAAGCTTACTGATTTATTTGCCGACTTGCAGGGTTCCATCTTTACAGAACTGCAAAACAACAAGGAGATTGATGTTTACCGTCGTAACCTGCAAAAAAGTTATGTAGAATCGCTGATTTCACTGGTTCAGCCAGCAGCAGCACCTGCAGGTGCTTCAGGAGCCAGATCTGGTGGTTCTGCTAATCAAAGTGATGTCACTTCTGTGGTAAAGGCACAGCTGAGAGAATTAAATGCGAACATTAAAAATTCAACAGCATCAGCAACAGGCTTAAGCAAATACCATTTGCAGGATCTTGGAGAACGCATAGACCTTGCTTTGAATCCTAAAAGCTAATCTTTAATCATACACAATGACCATCAAGCATCCTGATTTATCAGGATGCTTTTTTGTGAACTTATTTTTTACTTTTGTGGCATGAACTACTTTTTAGTCAAATCAGAACCTTTTAAATATAGCTGGGATCAATTTAATAAAGACGGACGCACATTTTGGGATGGTGTACGCAATTACCAGGCCCGTAACAACCTCAAAGAAATGAAAGAAGGCGACCTGGTGCTTTTTTACCACAGCAACGAAGGTAAGAATGTAGTAGGGGTGGCTAAAGTAGTAAAAGAACATTATCAAGACCCTACAACAGATAATGCCAATTGGGTAGTGGTAGATTTAGTACCTGTAGAAAGTTTAAAAAACCCTGTTACCTTAGAGCAAATTAAAGCTGAAGAAAGCCTGGTTAATATCTCTTTAGTCAGACAAGGTAGGCTGTCGGTAATGCAACTAAAAGCAGAGGAATTTGACAAAATTCTGGAAATGGGAAGTTAGATATTGCTTTTTTTTGACAATAATTAAAACTTTATTTGATAAGTGATGTTTATTACATAAATTGTAAAAAATATCCGCCCATGATCAAACGTTTCCTTATCCTCGCTTCTTTTCTAATTACTGTTGGGGTAATGGGCGCTCAGGCACAAGTAAAGCCTTATATTGCTATCATTAACACAGGTGAGCATGTCTTTAAAGGTGTGTTATACCATGTTACTCCAGACAGTGTTGGCGTAAAAAAAGACCAGGATGTGGTATTTTTCAAAGCGGATCAGATTAAAAACATCAAGGTGAAGGAAATGAAAAGAGGTTTCCGTTACAAGAAATACCTCACTTATGATCCTAACGATGAGAAAACATACGAGAAAGTTACGCACAAAATGGTGCCTGTTCGTAAATGGGGAGAAAAAGACCCTACAGTAGAAGAAGAGTTGGGTTGTAGAATCATCACCAGCTTTTACAATACAGCAATTAATGGTGTTTTTGCTTCTATTGGCTTGATGAGTGGCTGCCTAAGCTCCGTAAACATCAATTACAATGTCAATATCTATAAAGCAAATGTAAAGGCATTGGCTTTCCATTCTATCACTTACCAGAATAACCCTAATGATGCTTTGGAGTTACAAACTTTACAAATGGCATCCACCCACAAAGGGAACTAATTCCTTCGGCTAAACAGCCTTAAATACCTTCCTTAATCCTTACCTTTTTTGTTGCTAACAGGCCTATGCTCATGATTAAGCTGGAGCCTAAAACCACCAAAAACAAAAATGAAGTACCTACTTCATGAATCTTCAGGTTGTCTGGCAAGTTAAAATATAACAAGATACTGATCAATCCACGGGGCGCAATAAATATTTCACCACCACTGGTTTCCTTTCTAAAGAGTTTCAGGTAAATAAACCTGAGGAAGAATATCGAAGTCAGCAAAATTAAACCGTTGCCGAGTACATCGCTGTCGTTTAAGGCGTAAATATCTATGGTAAAGCCAAAGATGACAAAGAAAAATGTGCGGACGATAAAAGCTGTTTCTGCCGAAAGCTGGTGCAGCTGCGTTAAATCATTAGCCAGGTTTTTATAGATAAAAATACTCCTGAACCAGGCATGTTGTATAGCTGCCGCATTGTTCAAGAATAAGCCAAAAGATAAGATCAATACCAGCGACGACAAGTGGTAAGACTGGCCAATGGCATAGATGAGGATCAGGATAGAGATGATCAGGAAAAACTTGATGTGATGTGAAAGCTTACCCATGGTATACAATAGCAGTACACAGGAGATGGCCGAGAACACAATAATCAGTAAGGTGCTCATGCCCAATCCGGTAAAGGAAGAAATGGAGATATGGGGATTAGAGATAGCAAAATTGAAAACAATGATGCCCAGGATATCAGAGAAGGAACTTTCGTAGATAATGAACTCTTTTCCTTTGCCAGATAAGGCCGCTGCTGAAGGAATAGCAATAGCAGAGCTGACTACACTGAAAGGTATGGCATTTGTAAAACAGAGGTAGAGGCTCTGGTGGCTAATTTGGTAAATGATAAAGCTGGTAACTATAGTAGTCGCCACCAGGATAACCAGCGCGGAGAGAAAGGCCCCTTTGATGATTTTATTCTTCTCCTTTTCATACTTCAATTCCAGTGATCCTTCAAAAACAATTAAAATCAAGCCTACAGTGCCCAATGCAGGCAAGATGCTCATGAAGTTAAAAGTCTCCAGTTCTAATTTATCTACCAGGATGCGTAAACCAATCCCTAAAAGCAATAACAATAAAACCGATGGTAGCTTTGTTTTAGAAGCTACAAGATCAAACAGGTAAGAAAATATGACTAGTCCGCTTAAAATAATTAGAGTGGTGTAAGTAGTCATATTTTCGAAGTTAATGATTACTCTTTGTAAAACAAAGCCCTGAGCTCTGTTGCATCGTGGGCATCCATTTTTCCACCTAATACCAGGCGAAGCTGGCGGCGTCTCATGGCACCTTCATATAGTTCATGTTCTGCAGCAGTTTCCGGCTCTATTTCAGGTACCAATACAGTTTTACCTTCCTCATCGAGGGCAACAAAAGTATAATAGGCTTCATTAGATTTTGCACGGGTGCCAGATGGAATGTTTTCTGCCCAAACATCTAGTCTCACTTCCATGGAAGTGTGAAATGCACGGGTAACTTTAGCTTCAATGGTAATGACATCACCAAGTTTAATGGCTTGTTTAAAAGAAACATTGTCGACAGATGCAGTAACCACAATCCTGTTGCTGTGTTTCTGTGCTGAAATAGCGGCGGCAATATCCATCCAGTGAAGTAGCCTTCCACCCATTAAATTATTTAATGTGTTGGTGTCATTGGGCAATACTAATTCATTCATGATGGTGAGTGAATTTTTCGGGTGCTTAACTTTTGAGCTCATATTCTCGGCAAAAATAAACAAATTGTACAACTTCATGTTATATATTCGCCGAGTAAGTACAAACACGGTATTAGAACATGAATAAACAACTGCTGATTCAGTATTTTCACTGGTATTATAATGAAAAAGAGGGTCTTTGGATAAAGACCGCTAAAGAAGCGAAAAACTTAAGTAACTTAGGTATCACAGGTGCCTGGCTTCCTCCTGCATATAAAGCAACATCGGGAGGTTTATCCGTGGGTTACGATGCTTATGATTTATATGATCTTGGCGAATTTGACCAGAAAGGTAGTGTAGCCACCAAATATGGTACTAAAGAGGAATACCTGCAGGCC